>NZ_JBLYPL010000006.1:0-294915 GCF_051851855.1 Rahnella sp. ATs2
CATGTAGTCATCAGCAATGTTTCTCCATTGTTGATTTGTGAGTGATTCACTGACAGGGAGACGAAGGGAGTTATGCCATACTGGTTTCGTAACATCCTCTCTTAGCTTCTGAGTCTTTACGAACTCGGCGGTCAACTCGTCTAAAGTAATGCCCACAAGATTGCCACCAATCACCATTGGTGTGGTCATATGATGAGGAGCAGGGGCAAGAGCATACGAGATGACTCCTCGGAAGTTTTTACCCCTTTTTATTTTATTCATCCCCTTCATCTTGGATGATCACTTTTCAAGTGTCAGCAGAGCATCTCTTACATGCGACAGTTTCAATTTTAAAGTGCTTACTTCCTGCGATAGTGGCTGAGCATCTTCGCCTCTGCGAAGCAGGAACGAAGTAAGATCATTCAGTTTCTGTAGGGAACCAGTAAGCTCCTGCCAGGCTTCTTTGTTGATTTCGGGAACAGAAGGGGAAAGTTGCTTAAGAGCTGAAGATCTCAGCCAGCAGCTCCTGCTTAACTGTCCTCTCGATTGGTTTACTTTGCTCAGCTCGACTTCGTTTAATCTGACAGTCACTGAATATCTGCGAAGACGATTAGGGGGTAATTTTTTAACGATAGGATCATTGGTAAATGTAGAAGGAAACTCATCGTCGAATATAATATTGTTTTTTTTCATATCAACTCCTTTTGATATTTTTGATTAATAGCAAATCCATATGCTATCTATAATAAATACCATAAAGATCAATCGCGTCAATGGGTTGGGTTTTGATTTTGGGGTGGCTTTGATCTTTCTTTTTCAACCGAAGGGCAGAAAAAGCAAGGCAACTCAAAGATGCGGAGCATCGATGAGTTAGCCCTTGCTAAAAAATGTTAAAGACCAAGCTTAGAGGTTAATATTAAATTTTCTTTTTGAATTCTAAATTTTTCTGTGAATGTAACCAAGTGCTTGATTATTTCAACTCTCAAATTATCAAGTATTTGTATATCATCCTTATTATTTAAATTAGTCTTCGTTGATATGGTGTAATTATCAAAATCAATTGTTTTTTTATTTTTATCAACAATTTTTAAATTTATCCTAAGTGTTTTTTTCTTCAAATCTTCTTTTTCTTCATCAGTAATTTTTTGCAATTTAATAAACAGCCCTTTAAAGGTATAAGAAGATTCGATTATTTCTAAAGACTCTTTGTTTACTAATAAATATAACGGAAAGTAGCCCTCTTTACATGCCCTGGTAGAAGACTGTAAAAAATCTAAAAACAAGGGAGATTCGCTAATGAAATTATATGGAATGCATACTCGGATGATCTTGTAATTAGCCATAACTGAAACTTACCTCTAACAAACTGCTTAAGTGGGATTTTTATTATTATCACAGGCTTCTTGACTTTTCAATGAAAACAAATATTAGTTATATTTTGAGGTTTTATAAATATGAAAGAAATTATCGAAGCATTAAATACGATTATTGGAAAATATTGTTCTAAGGATTTTTCACAAAGTTATTTTATTAGAAAGGATGAGGATGTTTTTATAAGAGGATTCAATGACATTTGGCTTGAGCTTGATTTTGACTCCCTATTTGATGGATGTTATGAGCTAAAATTATTAGCTGAAGTGATTGAATTAAAGAGGAACTTTGAATTTGAGTGTGTTTATTTTGAAGTTAAACTGGGTAAGCTATTTGATAGGGATTTTATAACTTGTAGTAATATAGATTGCAAGCCAGTTCCTTACTATTCTGTGATGTATTTTTCGCTATTAGAAAAAAATAAATGTCTATATAATGATGTTTATAGTGAAAATTTGGTTAATCAAGTTTCAGAATTCTTAATGCTTTTTAAAGAACGTAATGTTGTTAGTCTTTTACTTAATATAAAACAAATTATGCCGAATTGGTTTTATACCAAACTGGTATCGAATTACATTAATAAAGCTTGTATCGAGTATGACTTTCATGAGAAAGTAAATATTGGATATTTTAGATATCTTGCTGGACTTTGCTGATTTTTCGTAATTTTAAAAAAGAAAGTATAGAGTCAGAAAGTGCTCACGAGATATGGCCACTCTTGCAAGGGGGACATTTCTGGGGGCACATCACAAACTGAAATAAAAAAATCACATATAAAATAATGCTGGTTAGATGGTTTGAATCCTGTAAAGATGCAAAGATTAATTTTTATATAGGAAGTGGTTTTTATGGCGATGGCTTATATTTTAATGGGGCGAAGATATTTCGTATCAATTGTATGGGATTTTACTGTGGTGCTCATAAAAAAAATACCTATTAAATAATGATTAACATTTGAAAACTAATTTAGGTTTCATACCGTCTTGTAGTCTACATCCTTGACACCATGACTGGACGATGAATCGACCATCACCCATATTTCGCATACCAAAATCATCATGTTTATAGAAAACATGAGTGCCTGTTTTACTTGAGCATGAAGGGCAACTTTTGAATACCTCGCCATCTTTTTCGATTATTACAGAATCATGCAGGGATTGTTGACATGTGGAACATACATCTTCCGCTGTTTTCTCAGACATTAGATTGATTCTACACCATTACATTTTAAATCAATAACATAGCCAACGACTCTTGTTGAGCGGAATTTAATCAAAACATAAATTCATGTAATCATATTGGCATGAGTCATAAAAATTTTCAAAACAAATTTACATTCTAAAACATGATGATTATTATTGCAGAATAGGAATGTTCTGTAACTTTATAAAATAAAATACATTAAAAACAGATGGTTGATGAATAGTTCTTTTTGCAATCATCTTTTTCGAGGTTCATTGCCTTCTTGGAAAGGTAACTAAAATTTTCGGATTCCTTCTTTAATACTTTCTGGATGGTAATGTTATGGAAAAAAACTTATCAAAAACAATGTATTCAGAATGGGTGCTTCGACACAGCCTCTATTGGATGAGTGCTGTTACCCACTGGAAGCTTGATGAAAACGATCAGAACTGGCTCGTTTCGTTCGAACTCTGGAACGACGAGATTGAGTTCGAGTTCGAACGACTGCTGAATGATTACAAGCTCAGGGAGAAGCTTCAGGCTCATACCGGACAGGTCAGGACTTCTATCATCGACAATGTTCTGAGGAGTATTGATTCGAGACTCTCTCAATGAATACGATGCCATTCAACTTTGACCGCCTTAGCAATGGCAAAGTCTTTATCAGCAACCTTGCTGGCTTTCACAGCTTTGTCGATAACGAAGAACTCAACCTCCTTGCCAATAACATTTTTCCTCCAGAGCAAACCACTTCCCGACTTCTTGAGAGCAGATTGTTCATTACCGAAGATGCGACTCAGGCAGTTTCAAAAGCCTCACTGAGTTCTGCCTTAGCCAAGCGACTGATGAACGAACTGGCCGTCAGACCAATCTTTATGATTGTGCCGACTCTCAGGTGCGATCACACCTGCAAGTATTGCCAGGTCAGCAGAGCATCGATTACTGCTGATGGTTATGACCTGAACCCAGAACTTATACCGCAAATCGTTAGCACCATTAAGAAGCTGGGCACTCCACCATACAAGATTGAAGTGCAGGGCGGAGAACCGCTTCTCAGGTTCGATCTCGTCCAGTCAATTTATGAGGAGTGCGAAAGTTCGTTAGGTAGCGATGCTTTCGAAATGGTTATTGCTACGAGTCTTTCAATACTCGATGAAAGCATCCTCTCTTGGGTTAAAGAACGGAATATCACTTTTTCTGTCTCTCTTGATGGTAATGAAGCCGTCCACAATAAAAACCGTATCCTCACCGACTATCAGGCTCACAACAAAGCCGTGACAGGCATTCAGAAAATCACAGAAGAATTGGGAGCAAATCGGGTAGCTACGGTTACAACAGTTACAAAAGAGCTGACAAAAGAGCCAGCCTCCATAGTGGATGCTCATCTGTCCCTTGGACTCACTGACATGTTTATCCGGCCTGTAAGTCCCTACGGGTTTGCTCAGAAGCAGAGCTTCACTTTTTCAATGCCGGAATATTTTGATTTTTATAAAGAGCTGATGCAGGAAGTGTTGCTTCAGAATCAGAAAGGCATACCTGTCGTTGAGCACTCAGCCTCTATCCATTTAAAGCGGATTTTTAATCCGGGTTTCAGTGGTTATGCAGATCTGAAATCACCAAGTGGAGTCGTGCTGAACTGCATCCTGTTCAACTATGACGGCAAGGTCTACGGTAGCGACGAAAGCCGTATGCTTCAGAAAGTAAATCCCGAAGCAGATTTCAGTGCAGGAGAGTTTGCTTCACTGTCATTCAGTAGCAACGAATACTACCGTTCCGCTCTCTCATCTTCATTTAATTTCGCCATGCCCGGTTGTGATACCTGTGCTTACCAACCTTTCTGTGGAGCAGATCCTTGTCAGAACATCAGTGTTCATGGCGAGCCTGTTGGTGACAAGAGTCGGTCAACCTTCTGCCAGTATCACAAAGGGATGTTCCGCTTCCTGCTGAATGAAATCTCTCAGGATGGACCAATGGCTGAGATGCTCAAAAGGTGGGCTTATGTCTGAGGTGCTGAGAAACGATATTTTCCGGTTTTCATCAGACTTACCAGTTCAGCAAGGCTTCTATTTCCTGTGTAAAACCAAGCCCGAGAATCCTCAATTCTATCTGCCAAATTTGCTTGTCACTGCGACACAACTCAATTCCAGACTGCCTGCATATTTTGCAGACTCGATTGTGAGCCAGGAACTTTTCGATTCCATTGAAGATGGTGACATTGGGATCGTCAACAACGGCAACATGCTCCGGGTGATACTGTCCCGTAGAGCAAACCACAACACAGTCCTTGTCACTGAAAGGTGCAACAACAGTTGCCTGTTTTGTTCTCAGCCCCCTAAAACTGGAAACGATGATTGGCTTCTCAACCAGTCAGCTCTGGCTATTGCTTCCTTCTCTCTGAATGGAGTAGTAGGAGTGAGTGGGGGAGAGCCTTTGCTCTATGGCGAAGACTTCCTGCATTTTCTGGACTTTATAATCGAAAACTCCCCTGACACAGCCCTCCATGTTCTAACCAACGGAAGGAAGTTTGCGGATGTCAGCTTTACCCAGCAAATGAAGGAAAGAAGCGATAAGATCAAAATCACGTTTGGGATACCGCTTTATTCTTCAAGAGCATCAGTGCACGACTACCTGGTCGGAAGCGAGGGAGCATTTGATGAAACAGTCAGGGGAATGATTAATGCCGGTAACTCAGGGATCAACATAGAACTGAGAGTCATCCCTACTCAGGCGAACTACACAGAGCTTGATGACATCGTTGAGTTTGCTGGTCGTGTGTTCTCGAACATTAACCAGATCTCCCTTATGGGATTGGAGTCGATTGGATGGGCCCGTAAGAACTGGTCATCAATCTTCGTAGAGCACGACAACTACAGCGAACAAATTCTTTCGGCTGTGGACAATGCACACAGGTCAGGTATTCCTCTTACCATCTTCAATTATCCATTATGCCACCTTCCTGAAAGGGCATGGAGTTTTGCAACTCAGTCAATCTCTGACTGGAAAAATTACTATCCCAAAGAATGTGATGGATGCACTCAGAAGTCTTCCTGTGCTGGTTATTTCAGTTCATCAAAAGGCCGTTTTCATCAACCTCCGAGACCAATAATATGAAAAAATTTAATTTCGCGGCTCTGCTTCCTGGTTTTTTGGCTCTTAATAACTCTGTTTGGGCAAGTGATTCATCTACTGGTGCCAGTGACTTACCTGGTATGACCCTGAATGAGCATGATTTGGTGATAGCCCCACTCAACACCGAAGTGCCGTTCTACATTGCAGGACACAGAAGTCACAGTTCTCACCGTAGCCACAGCTCCCACCGTTCCTCATCAGGCGGTGGCTACTATGGTGGAAGCACTCCTTACTATCCCAAAACATACAGCTCCCCTGGCACATCAGACTCATCCAGCTCAGGAACTCGTTCGTCGTCATCCTCCTCTGTCCGTTCACTTCGTTCTAATGACACAGATAGCACAACCACAACAAATTCAGCAGGAACTACAGGTGCCAACCGAGCGAGTAGCGGGCTAACTTCGGATACTGAAAAACGTAAGCGGTTAATCATGCGAGTGCAGTTTGCCTTACTCGATAAAGGTTTCTATAACGGCAACATTGACGGAAGTATGGGGCCTGCGACACGAACTGCCATCAAGAATTATAGAGTTGCAAATGGATTGCCTACTCCAGTAAGAGAAACATTAGACACTCAGTTATTGAACTCTTTAAATATACTGGCTCGATAAGATATTTGGGGTAAATATAATGAAGATAAAACTTTCAATTTATAAAACAAAAAGAATTACAGATGATATTGACCAAGTTTTGAATTTGGAAAGAGTCCAAAAGCCTATTGAATTTGAAATGGATGACGCAAGAGCATACCTTTATGCAAAGCAAATTTCTGACCCAGTACTACCTGAATGGACAACTTTATTTACAAGCCAAAAAACGGACATAAAACCCGATTTTTTTGGTATGAATAGTAGCACTGGAGCAGTTCTGGTGGTTGAGGTTGATAACTCAAGGTATCTTATTCCGTTTGGAACTGGTCATCACTTAATCAATGATATTAGCATTGTCAAAGGTTTTGGACTAAAAACAACCCTTAACTGTATCGAGCATAAAAAAATCCGCAGCTTGGATAAAGGTAGTCATAACGAAACCAATCTTCTAACTCGTAGTCAGAGTAGTAAAGAAGTCGATATATACAATCTTAAAATAGATTCTGAGATGGATATTCTCACGACCCTCACGGGCACTTCCACTGAAGATGTTTTAGGGAATAAAATAACCGGGAAAGACGCTTTTGTAATTGTGCCAGACATTGAATTAAAAACGATTTCTGAACTATTAACAAAAATAAACTCTATTTATTTATTACCCCTTCCTGAAGAATTCGAATGGGTTAACAATATCAAAGAAGCTGATGAAGCTGAAGTTGAAATATTGGATTCGCTTTTGATTGATTTGATAAAGCAAAGAGACTTCAGTGACATATGGCTAGGTGAGCCAGAAATTGTGGATTGGGAAAATCAAATAGGATATTGTTTCGAGAGAAGGCAAAGAAGCATTATTTATGAAAGCCTGTCAGTCGATCACATATGTGAATATTTCGATGGCAAAAATGCGGATGTTACTGTTGATGAACTTAAAAGAAGTTGCTTGCATGTTTTAAATGCCGATTATGAAACGATAAAGAAATGGTCTTTGTATAGATGTATTTATGCTGAAATAAAAGAAGGCGATCAAAACTACATTCTGCGAGACTCCATATGGTATGTGGCCGATAGGAAATTCGTAACAACCGTTGATGATGAGATGAAAAAGATTCTACATTATGAGGAGTCTGATAAGTTTCCGGTATACTCCTATAAAAGAGAAGAAGATTACAATAAAAATGTTTGCCTTGGTGACAAATCATTTACACACATGGATCAAAAATTTATTCATCATGGTGGTGGGAAAAGTAAAATTGAATTTTGCGATCTTATAAAAGGTGCATCAGATTTTATTCATGTGAAGTATTATAGTGGCTCACAAAGTATGAGCCATCTTTTCTCACAAGGATTTGTCGGTTCTGAACTTTTCATAAGCGATTCAGAGTTTCGAGGAAAACTTAATGAGAAACTTCCTGTTCATATAAAATTAGCTGATCATATAATACGGCCTGATGCTAAAAACTATAAATTAGTATTCGCTATAGCTACGAACAAAAAAATCCCTGAAGATCTGCCTCTGTTTTCAAAAATAAATTTAAAAAACTTTCATAAGAGCATTAGCAACTTTGGATACGAAGTTAGGATTTGCAAAATAGCAGTAGATCCCAATATTTACAAAAAAAAGTTATGTAAGCCACAAAAGAACAAGGCCTAAGATAATTTATCAATGTCAGATATCTTGGTCAATTCGCTAAGATAATCTTGTTTATTCCTAAGAAGCCAGTGGAAAACCTTAGGGTTTTCGAGTATTTTTTTTATGTGAGAGATAACAATCGTTAGCTTCAGACTATTGGAACCGTAGTTTTCTTTTATCTTTTCTGTATCGAAATGGACCTGAGCCATCTCTTTCTCAAGCCTTTCAATTGCTTTTCTATTACCGGATCTCTCATCAATGTTAGGTTTACCTTTGTCGTTTAAAAGCTCAGGTGATGAACTGTGATAAAGCGATTGAGCAAAAATCTTTGAATAATTATCAAATTTTATCATTAGGTTTGCACATTCAATTTGCCTAAAAGGGATCATTCTTTTTAAGATCATAAATGTGTTCTTAGGTATATCTCTATCATTAAATAATTCTATAACATCAGGACATATGCCTTTAAGAACTGATAGATTACTCTTTAATGAATCGGAGCTTATATTCAAAGCTGAACAAAGCATGTCTTCAGGAACCCCTATTCTAACAGCCTCTTTTAACATTCTTTGAATTTGAATTATTGTTATTCTATTGACTTTTTTGTTAGGCGTATAAGTGTCGTAAACAGTTGAAACGAGACAAGCAACTCTTTCTTCTCCAATATCTTTTAATGCCTCAACTCTCAGATGACCATCAAGGATTTTTGCAGTGCCATCAGCCCCATCAATGTAAATCAGTATAGGTTCGACTAATCCAAGTGCAGATATTGTGCTCTTTATTTGAATGTATTTTTGGCTACTTTTATAGTTGGTAGGAGGTTTTTTTGTATAAATAAGATCAGATAATTTAAAGCTGACTGTTTTTTCATTAAAGCAGTATTTAATCATTTTAACCTCAGCAAGAAGTATTTTTCATTATAACCTTTACTACTCCATTTAAATTCTCTTCGTTTAAAATTTTACTAAACTCTTCGCTTTCAGATAACTCTTTAAATATTTGACTGGCTATGAGTAAGTTTCTCTCGACATATTCAGCTTTGTTTTTTATTTTTCTGTGCTGTGAAATGTTATCTTGGTATATTTGTTTAAGCTCATCAGTAGTGAGTTTTTTCTTTTTCTTTGCAACTCCGAAACTATTGTTCAGAAAACCTTTTAAACCTTCATCTCGGGAATCCAGTATATCTCTTATTTTACCAACATCTTTATGCTTTATTAAACCTTCATCAAAAGCTTTAATTAGTAATTCTTGCCCACCTTCGAAGTCTACTCTGGCAATTTCAACTGCAAGTGAGATTGGAATGCTTCCTGATTCTACAGCAGATAATAGTTTGTTTTCTCCTTTGCTAATTAGCATAGTCAGGCTGGTAATCCAGTGCAATGATAGGCCAGTAGAATAGGATATTTCTTTGTTAGATAAACCTTGCTCATTCATTTCTTTTATTCTTTGGAACTGTTCGCCCGCTCTTGGTATTACGCGAGCCATGTTTTCAACCAAACTCATTATGTATGCTTTGTTTTCATCAATGTCCAGTATGAAAGCAGGTATTAGCTCTTCTCCCAAAGCTGAGAGTGATTCAAGTCTACCCTGACCACAAATTAAGGCAAATTCGTATTTTTTATCCGCAATTCTTCTTACTGTTATTGGTTTTCTTAATCCACTTGTATCAATACTATCTGTTATCTCAGCATGTTTGAACTTGTTCCGGGTACGTGGAATTACAACTTTTATTTTTGATATTTCGAGCATGTGAATTTGGTCGTCGTTCATTTATGCCACCTCCATTTCCGTAGTTGAAAGCATATCAAAGAAGGTCCTGATGTTATCAAATCTATACATCTCAAATAGAAGGTTATTATTCTCTTTTAGACTCAGTTCATTTTCAAAACTTTCAAGCGAAGGCAGGATGTAATAATCTACAGGTTCGGTATTAAGACTGTTCATTCTTGCAATCACACTGACTTCAGGATTTAGCCCCCTATCTAATCTAACTATCCATCTACATTTTCCAGAACTCATTTTTCTACATCGAGAAAGTATTATGGTAAAGGTTAAGCTTTTGTTTATGGTGATTAGTTTATTATCTAATATAGAAATTTCGCTGTTATTAATTTCTTGGTGTATTTTATTTATAATATGGTCATGTTTAATACGTAGGGATGAGTTTATTTCTAAATAACGGTAATCTCGTTCGGGTGTGTAATTTATCAGCTTATATGCTGGTAGAAGTCCTCCAAAGCGGCTTGCTACTACACTGCTTGATGGACCATTATCCTCCTCATCTATGATAAAACCTGATATTTTTCCATGAGTCGAAAGGATCTTTTTTAAAAATTCAAGAATCTCTTCATTGCTCATTTTTATTGAGCGGTTATTAATAATCTCTTTCGCTAACCTGAATTTTTCTTCTGAAATTATGGGTTTAAAAAAGGAATTATACTCAACCCAATCCTCTTCAGGATTTTGAACTCTTTTAGTTTTCAGTTTCTGAGATGTTCGATTATATGTATACTTACCAGTATAGCGATTATTTATAAGCACAGAATGTATCCGGCTTCGTGTCCAATCCGATTTGTCGCTGTATTTATATCCTTCTTGGTTTAGTTTAGAAGCAATGAGATACTCATTTAATCCTTCAAAAATAAACATGTTAAATATTTTCTTAACTAACTCCGTTTCCTTTTTACTTCCTGGCACTAATACTATCCTATCTGTTTGCAGACTCTTTCTCTCACCATTGTTGAGTATCATTTTCGCTTTGTTATTATTATCAAGTAACTTTCTTTTAAGTCCGTATCCAGGCACTCCACCTTGATAGTATCCTCGCTTAACAAGATTTACATGTCCGGCAAATACTTTGATTGAAAGGTTTTTACTAAAGGCTCCCGCAGCATACATAAGTGATGAAAGTATGAACGTCTCAGTATCACTATTCGCAGGAAGATTTTCAGCACAGTAGATGACATCTACCTTATTCATTTTTAATAGATATTTATAGTAGATTCCTTCTTGTGGATCTTTAAAGCGACCAAAACGACTTACATCATATACAAGCACAGCATCAATATTGATTTCCTTAGTGAGTATATCGTTGATTAACTTATTAAAATCATGCCTTCCTGACGTGGATACACCGCTTTTTCCTGCATCATCATAAGTATGCAAGATTTCCATATTATTGTCGTCAGCATACTTTTTTATGAACTGAGCTTGGTTATCTAACGAAAATTCCTGAAGATTTGTAGACATCCGTAGATATTGGGCTACTTTAACCTTCTGTTTTTTCTCATTTTTATTATCCATTGCAGTGCCTTAGTGCAACTGTGGAAAATCAATCTGTATAAAAATTGATCAATTTCGTTCTGGTTGCAACCTTTTTTGGCATTAATTTATTAAGTTTGTTTTTCAGCTACAAAACAAAACCGCTTTTGAAGATTCATTGTTATGAACCAGGGGGAGAGGATGGTTGAGTGATAAGAATGAAATGAAAATCTTGTAACATAAGGATGGGTTAACTTATTGATTTACAGTGTTATTTGGATGATTTATAAACATCGATTCTTGAAGTATTTCATTAATAACCATCATCGTTTTTGCCACGATTATGCTGAATGGATGTATGTTTTAATGTAATTATCTATTTTACAAAGGGGAGCTTTGAATTCTTGATAGATATTCGCACCCCCATTGAATTATCGATTATAAAATATTAAATACGTATCGCTTGCTACTCATTTTTCTTATTGTTGAATAGAGTAGGAAAAAGGGGTCTGTGCTTCTTCTTTACAAGCTTCCAGGTAGTCAGCCCACCATTGCAACATGAGTCTCCGTTCTTCCAAATGCTCCGCTTTGTGTATGTATGCAGCTCGGACACTGTTGCGTTCCTGGTGGCTCATTTGTCTTTCCACAGCATCTCTCGACCACAATCCCGATTCGATTAATGCACTACATGCCATAGTCCTGAAACCATGCCCGCAGACTTCAGCTTTCGTATCGTAGCCCATTGCCCTAAGTGCTTTGTTGACAGTGTTTTCACTAATAGGTTTGTCGTCCCCGGTAAAACCAATGAACATAAGTTCTTTGTTACCACTGATCGTATGAAGCTCTTCCATAAGTGTTTTGGCTTGTGAGCTTAATGGAACTAAATGAGGCGTTTTCATTTTTGCCCCTCTTGCAGAATATTTTACCCCTTCCATAGGTTGTCGCCTTCCGGGGATAGTCCACAGTGAATTTTTGAGATCGACTTCTGACCAGCGAGCAAATCGCAGTTCACTCGAACGGACAAAGGTCAGGAGTGTTAACTGCACTGCAATTTGGGTAATGCCTCTCCCTTTATATGCTTCCAAACGGTTCATAAGCTCTGGCAACCGTTCCAGAGAAAGGGCAGGGCGATGGACACTTTTAGCGGAAACAACTGCACCAGCGAGGTCGTTTGCAGGATTCTGTTCAATCAATGCATTGTGAACGGCATACCTCATCACCGCCGTAATGCGTTGTTGTAATCGGGAAGCTAATTCATTGTGTCCTGAAGCTTCTGCTTTTTTCAAAGGAACCAACAAATCACGAGTTTTTAGCTCGCTGATATTACGTTTGCCGATGACAGGGAACACATGGGAAACAAGGCTGTTCAAAACAGTTGTTCTATGACTTTCTGACCAGGTTCTGTTACTGGTATGCCATTGTCGTGCAACTTGCTCAAATGTTAGCAAGCCCTTGCTCTCAATCTTTTGCGCTTTTCGCTTCTCACTTGGGTCTACATGGTTTGCAACGAGCTGACGGGCTTCATCTCTTCTTCGTCTGGCTTCTGACAATGAAACCTCAGGATAAACACCCAGTGCGAGAATTTTCTGTTTACCAGCGAAGCGATACTGAAAACGCCAGTACTTGGAACCACTTGTGGTGATCAACAGGTGCATACCATTACCGTCGGTCATTTTGACAGGTTTATCAGAAGGCTTTGTATTTCTTACTTTTAACTCTGTGAGCGCCATACTAAAAACCCTCAGATGATGGTATCTGCAATATCGAACTTAACATACCAACATATGTACCAACTAAACAGAGTGGATTTTGAAATACAGCGGTAAACGTCAATGGGCTATTAACGAGAGGTAAGTGTTTGAAGTTAAAGAGTTGACTAGACTTTGAAATACTTAGGTGGGCTAACATATGGTGTCCCCTACAGGAATCGAACCTGTAACTAGCCCTTAGGAGGGGCTTGTTATATCCGTTTAACTAAGGAGACACGGGCGCCTGTGGAAAGCGCCCGCGTAGTATACTCGTTTTTCTCGCAATAATAAGGCGTCAGGGGTCTGTTTGGTCGTTTAGTCGCCAGTCAGGGTTTTGACGCTTCTTTCTTCGCCGCTTCCATTTCCTTTTTCTTCGCTTTGGCCTTCTTCTGATTACTCATGTCATTACGGATCTGCGCGTGGCTGATCAGTGCGAAGATAAAGGTGCCGCCGATGATGTTTCCGGCAAGCGTCGGCAGGGCGAATGGCCAGATAAATTCGTACCAGGGAATGGCGCCCGAGAACACCAGATACAGCACTTCTACCGATCCGACCACGATGTGCGTCAGGTCGCCAATCGCCACCATGTAGGTCATCAGCATAATCACCCACAATTTGGCAGTGCCTGCGGACGGGATCATCCAGACCATGGTGGCAATCAGCCAGCCGGACACCATGCCGCCGACGAACATGCCCTCGGGGTCTTTTTCCATGATCTCCAGACTGATGGTGCGAAATGCCTCGTCAGTGGCGGAATCGAAGAACGGCACCAGATGAAACACCAGTGCGGCCAGTCCGCCGCCGATGACGTTACCGGCCAGCACGATGCCCCACAACCGCAACAGCAGCAGAATGTTTCTGCCGGTGGTTTTTTGCATCACAGGCAATACGGCGGTGACCGTGTTCTCGGTAAATAACTGCTGGCGCGCCATGATGACAATTATGAACCCGACGGTATAACCGATATTTTCGATAAAGAAACGTTCGGGGCTGTCGGGCAGGCGTGCGTGCAGGATCCCCTTAGCCATCAGCGAGGCGCTGATGGAAAGTCCGGCGGCAATCGCCGACCACAGCAATGCCTGTCCGTCACGCTCAAGTTCTTTCTCACCCTCCATGCGGATGACTTCATGCACAGCAGCCGCTTTCGACGGTAAATTCTCTTCTCCGGTTTCGATCTCTTTGCCCTGAGAATGTTCGTCGCTGTCGACATCTTTATGGTCAGGATGTTGTTTCTCGGCGGTCATGGTAATTCCCCAAAAGTACGTCAAAGTGGTTTTCAATGTGTTCCGAGATAAGCATAGGCGAGGCTGCGAGATTATGAAGAGATATACAGAAAAGTTACAAACCATTAACCCATGAACCTTATGGGACATTTTGCGGATTGTTTGCTGGATTTCAGGGTTTTCAACCCTGTAAACTGTGGCCCCCTAAGCTGCGTCGCGCCTGACGCCTGTGATATGATGCGCGCTTGTGAAAAATAAGAGACATCACCATGTTTGAAGCCCTTAACCTGAGCTGTGTACGCGATGAGCGTACCTTGTTTAGCGGCTTAAGTTTCACGATCGAACCGGGTGAAATGGTGCAAATCGAAGGCCGCAACGGCGCCGGTAAAACCAGTTTACTGCGAATTCTTGCCGGATTGTCTTCTCCGGAGGCCGGTGAGGTCCGCTGGCAGGGCGTGAATACCCGCCGCCAGCGCGACGTTTTCCATCAGCAACTGTTGTATCTCGGTCATCAGCCTGGCGTTAAGTCAGTGCTTACTGCGTATGAAAACCTTGCCTTCTATCAGTCCGTGAACGGAACTGCCAGTGCTGATGCTATTTACCAGGCGTTAGAAAATGTCGGCCTGCTGGGTTATGAGGATGTCACGGTGGCGCAGATGTCCGCCGGGCAGCAGCGGCGTGTGGCGCTGGCGCGTTTGTGGCTGAGTGACGCACCGCTGTGGATCCTCGATGAACCGCTGACCGCCATTGATAAACAGGGCGTGTCCACGCTGATTGAACTGTTTGAACAACACGCGCAGCAGGGCGGAATGGTATTGCTGACCACGCATCAGGATTTACAGGGCGTTAACCGCGATGTGCGAAAAATTCGTCTGACCAGCGCTGAGCTGGCGTGACGCGAAAGGAAAATAAACAGAATGTTTACTAAGGTTCTGCGCCGCGAGCTGAAAATTGCCTTTCGCAAAAGTGCCGAAATCATTAACCCGCTGTGGTTCTTCCTGATTGTCATTACGCTGTTCCCGCTGGGGATTGGTCCTGAGCCGAAACTGCTGGCTCGGATTGCACCCGGTATCGTCTGGGTCGCGGCGCTGCTTTCTTCTTTGCTGGCGCTGGAAAGGTTGTTCCGTGATGACTATCTCGATGGCACGCTTGAGCAGCTGTTGTTATTGCCATCGCCGCTGGCGCTCACGGTTCTGGGGAAAGTATGTGCTCACTGGGTGGTAACCGGTTTGCCATTGCTGATCCTCTCCCCGCTGATTGCCTTGTTGCTTTCTCTGGATTTTGAAACCTGGAAAGCCGTCGCGCTGACGATTTTACTGGGGACGCCGACGCTGAGTTTTATCGGTGCGATTGGCGTGGCGCTGACCGTCGGACTGCGCAAGGGCGGCGTTCTGCTGAGTTTGCTGGTGCTGCCGTTGTATATTCCGGTGCTGATTTTTGCCACCGGCGCGATTGATGCGGCGTCGATGTCGATGCCCATCGGCGGCTATCTGGCGATCCTTGGTGCGATGCTGGCGGGCAGTGCGACGTTAGCGCCTTTCGCGACAGCCGCCGCCTTGCGAGTCAGCGTTCACTAACCCGTCATACTTCGAGCCGCAGATGCGTTGGCTGCTCTTCGCCACCCGAATCACTTACTTGTGTAAGCTCATCGGGATGACGTCGTTTGCCGCCTTCCCGCAACTCGAATTATTTAGGGTTAACTTTTACGCTGGCCTTAACACAGAATTTTTTTACGTGTCGTTACAATAGAGAAGAAAAATCGCAACCTTTGACTAACATCACACTTCTCTATAGTGAACAATAGAGACGCCGATAATAACTGCGGATGATTTTAACTGACCGCATAAGAGCCCGGTGAGGCTCCATGGCATCACACAGTGACATTTTATAGTGAGCAACGATAACAATGTGGAAATGGTTACATCAACTCGCAAGGCCTGAACGGCTTTACCACGTCTGTGGCCGGTTCATTCCCTGGCTCGGAATTTTGGGTATTGCCTGCCTGCTGATCGGCTGGGTGTGGGGCTTTGGTTATGCACCGCCAGATTACCAGCAAGGGAACAGTTACCGGATCATGTATATCCATGTTCCGGCGGCGATCTGGTCGATGGGCATTTACAGTTCGATGGCGATTGCGGCCTTTATCGGGCTGGTGTGGCAGATGAAAATGTCCGACATGGTGGTATCCGCAATGGCACCCGTTGGCGCTGTTTTCACGTTTATCGCACTGGTTACTGGCTCCGCGTGGGGCAAACCGATGTGGGGCACCTGGTGGGTGTGGGATGCACGCCTGACGTCCGAACTGGTGTTACTGTTCCTCTATCTTGGCGTGATTGCGTTGTATAACGCCTTCGACGACCGCCGTCTGGCTGGCCGTGCCGCCGGTATTCTGGTGCTGGTCGGCGTGGTGAACATTCCCATCATCCATTACTCCGTACAGTGGTGGAACACGCTGCATCAGGGCTCGACCAACATGCAGCAGACCATCGACCCGAGTATGCGTTATCCGCTACGCTGGGCGATTTTCGGTTATCTCTTCTTCTTTATTACCCTGACGCTGATGCGTTTACGTAACCTGATTTTGGTTCAGGAGCGTCTGCGTCCGTGGGTGGCCGGTCTTGTGAATAAGGAGCGCCGCGGATGAGCCCTGCATTCTCCAGCTGGCATGATTTCTTTGCGATGGGCGGCTATGCATTTTATGTGTGGCTGTCGGTCGCGGCGACACTGATTTCCCTGATTGCGCTGGTGGCGCATACCTTTATTCAGCGCCGTCAGATCCTCGATGAAGTTCGCCGCCGTCAGGCACGCGAAAAACGTATTAGTCAGTCTCAGTCTAAAAAACAGCAAGGCGCGCAGACGTCACCGCTGGAACCGGACACTTCCCCGGAGAAGTTATTGTGAATCCACGTCGTAAAAAGCGTTTGTCGCTGGCGCTGGTGGTGCTGATTGGCCTTGGTCTGAGCATTTCACTGGTGATGTACGCGCTGCGCTCGAATATTGATTTGTTCTATACACCCAGTGAAATTCTGCAAGGTAAAGGCGAAAACCACGAGATGCCGACGGTCGGCCAGCGCCTGCGTATCGGCGGGATGGTGATGCCCGGTTCGGTGAAGCGTGATCCGAAAAGCCTGCAGGTGAGTTTTAAAATTTATGATGCGCGCGGCGCGATTGCCGTGACTTATAACGGCATCCTTCCGGATCTGTTCCGCGAAGGGCAGGGCGTAGTGGCGCAGGGCGTGATGGAGCCGGGAAATGTAGTGAATGCTATTCAGGTTCTGGCGAAACACGACGAAAAATATGTGCCGCCGGAAGTTGCCGACGCCATGAAAGAAAACCACAAAGGGCCAGCTTCGGCTTATGTGGGTAACGATAAAGGAAATGACCGCTCATGATGCCGGAACTGGGAACATTTGCACTCTGTCTGGCGTTAGGTCTGGCGGTGTTACTGAGTATTTACCCGCAATGGGGCGCGGCGCGGCAGGATAACCGGATGATGGCGATGGCGCGTCCGTTGTCTTACGGGATGTTTGCCTGCATCGTGCTGGCGTTTGCCATTCTGGTCCATGCGTTTGTGGTGAATGATTTCACCGTCGCCTATGTCGCCAATAACTCCAATACCCGTCTGCCGGTGTATTACCGCGTGGCGGCTACCTGGGGCGCGCACGAAGGTTCGCTGCTGCTGTGGGTGTTATTGCTCAGTTGCTGGACGCTCGCCGTGGCATTGTTCAGCCGCCGTATGCCGCAGGATGCAGTGTCGCGCGTGTTGGCAGTGATGGGCATGATCACCGGCGGATTCCTGCTGTTTATTCTGCTGACGTCGAATCCGTTTATCCGCTCGCTGCCGAATTTCCCGGTAGACGGCAGTGATCTGAATCCGGTGTTGCAGGATATCGGGCTGATTTTCCATCCGCCATTGCTGTACATGGGTTACGTCGGTTTCTCAGTGGCGTTCGCGTTTGCCATTGCCTCGCTGATGGCCGGACGTCTGGACACCGCGTGGGCGCGCTGGTCGCGTCCGTGGACACAAGCTGCGTGGGTATTTCTGACCATCGGTATCGTGCTCGGTTCTGCCTGGGCATATTACGAATTAGGCTGGGGCGGCTGGTGGTTCTGGGATCCGGTTGAGAACGCCTCCTTTATGCCATGGCTCGCCGGGACAGCGCTGATCCACTCGCTGGCTGTGACCGAAAAACGCGGGACGTTCAAAGCCTGGACGGTGTTGCTGGCGATCACCGCCTTCTCGCTGTGCCTGCTCGGGACTTTCCTGGTGCGTTCCGGCGTGCTGGTTTCGGTTCACTCGTTTGCCTCAGATCCGGCGCGCGGCATGTTTATTCTCGCGTATCTGGTGATTGTGATCGGCGGCTCGTTGCTGCTGTATGCCTTCAAAGGCAACTCGGTGCGTGCGCCAAGCCGTCATGAATTGCACTCTCGCGAAAGCTATCTGCTGGGAAATAACGTGCTGCTGGTGGCGGCGATGCTGGTGGTATTGCTCGGAACACTGTTGCCGCTTATCCACAAACAACTCGGACTCGGCAGTATTTCTATCGGCGAACCTTTCTTTAATACGATGTTTACCTGGCTGATGGCTCCGCTGGCATTGCTGCTGGGGATCGGACCACTGGTGCGCTGGCGTCGTGATGAGCCCAGCAAACTGTGGCGTCGTCTGGGTGTTGCGCTGGTCGTCACGCTGGTCTTGTCGATTCTTCTGCCGTGGTTGTTGCAGGACAAAATTGTTGGCATGACCGTGGTCGGTCTGCTGATGTCGGTGTGGGTGATTGTGCTCACGCTGATGGAACTGCACGAGCGCGTGACGCACCGTCATACGTTCTGGCGCGGCCTGACCAAACTTTCCCGCAGCCACTGGGGCATGGTGCTCGGCCATCTCGGCGTGGCGGTGACTGTTATCGGCATCGCCTTTAGCCAGAATTACAGTGTTGAACGTGATGTGCGCATGAAGGCCGGTGATACCGTGGATATTCATGATTATCACTTTATCTTCCGCGACGTTCGCGACATCACCGGCCCGAACTATACCGGCGGTGAGGCGAATATCGATGTGACGCAGAACGGCAAGAAAGTCACCACGCTGCATGCTGAAAAACGCTTCTACAGTGTGGCGCGCAGCATGATGACTGAAGCGGCGATCGACGGCAATCTGGCGCGTGACCTGTATGCAGCACTGGGTGAAGAGATGGACGACGGCTCGTGGGCGGTGCGTTTGTACTACAAACCGTTTGTCCGCTGGATCTGGCTGGGCGGCCTGTTTATGGCGGCCGGCGGCGTACTGTGTATTCTCGATCCGCGTTATCGCATGAGTAAAAAACTCAAGAAACAAGGTCTGGCGGAGGCTGAAGAAGCATGAACCGTAAACTCCTCTTTATTCCGCTGATCTTGTTCCTGGCGCTGGCTGCGGCTTTTCTGGTGCAACTGACGCGCAATGCCAACGGCGACGATCCGACGCTGCTGGAATCTGCGCTGATCGGCAAACCGGTGCCGGTGTTCAAACTGGAATCACTGGCACAGGCCGGTAAAACCTACGATCAGTCGGTATTGCGCGACGGCAAACCCATGTTGCTCAACGTCTGGGCGACCTGGTGCCCGACCTGCCGCGCCGAGCATGATTATCTGAATACGCTGGCGGCGAAAGGTGTACGCGTGGTTGGCCTGAACTATAAAGACGACCGGCAGAAAGCGGTCAGCTGGCTCAATACACTGGGCAATCCTTACATGCTGAGTCTGTACGACGGCGACGGCATGTTAGGGCTGGATCTCGGTGTGTACGGCGCGCCGGAAACCTTCCTGATCGACGGAAAAGGCATAATCCGTTATCGCCATGCCGGTGATTTGAATGAAAAAGTCTGGCAGAACGAAGTATTGCCGCTGTACAAAAAATACGGAGGCAATGTATGAAGCTGATTTCTTCATTACCTGCTTTGCTGCTGGGCATGATGCTGAGTATCAGCGCCTTCGCTGCGATTGATACTTATCAGTTTTCCTCTCCGGCTCAGGAGCAGGAATACCGTGATATCACGGCGCAGCTGCGCTGTCCGAAATGTCAGAACACCAATATTGCAGCATCGGATTCTATTATCGCGGCGGATATGCGCACCAAAGTTTTCCAGCTGCTTCAGCAGGGGCAGAACAAACAGCAAATCGTGGATTACATGGTCGCACGTTACGGCAACTTTGTGACCTACGAACCGCCGGTGACGCCATCCACCTTTATATTGTGGCTCGGGCCGGTGCTGGTGGTCATTATCGGCGCAGCCATGATTTTTATGCGTTCCCGCCGGGGCGAAGTGCGTTTGCAAAATACGACTGAAGAAATGTCAGAACAAGAGAGACAGCGCCTGGCGCAGTTACTTAAAGACAGCGACAGGAAAGGATCATGAGTATTTTTTGGCTGTGCATTGTAGTGATGCTGGTTATTGCCCTGGCGCTGTTTATTGTGCCGGTTATTCGCGGCGACCGCGCGGAACACACGTCCCGCGATGCGCTGAATAAAGCGTTTTATCATCACCGTCTGACTGAGCTGGAAGAAGACGAAGCGCAAGGCGTGGTAGACGAGCGTCCGGCGCATATTCAGGAATTGCAGGAAAACCTACTGACCGATATTCCGGCGGGTCAGGCGCCTGCTGCCATTCAGCCGATTGGCCGCTGGACGCTGGTGCCCGGCGCTATCCTGCTGGTTGTCATCACGCTGGGTTTATATCTCTATGCCGGGGGGCTGGGCCAGGTGAGTGCGTGGAATCAGGTCATGCAGCACATGCCGGATTTGCGCCATCGTATTGCCGATGATCACGGTGCGCCGCTGACGGCTGCGGATGTGCAGGATTTAGGGCTCGGATTGCGTACCGATTTACAGGCAAATCCAGATAATGTGCAGGACTGGGTGATGCTTGGCCGTGTGGGGATGGCGCTCAATAATGCCGCCACCGCGACGCAGGCTTATGCTCATGCGTATCAGCTTGCGCCGAACGATATGTCAGTGAAACTGGGTTATGCCGAAGTGCTGACCCGTTCTTCTGATCCGCAAGATAACCTTACCGGCGGCAATCTTTTACGCAGTATGCTGGAAAAATCTCAGGGTGATCTGCGTGTGTTAAGTCTGCTGGCCTATAATGAATATGAGCAGGGTCATTATCCGCAAGCCATTGGCGCGTGGGAAGTTATGCAGAAAATTCTGCCAGCCGGTGATAAACGCCTTGAGATGGTTAACGCCAGTATTGCGCAGGCAAAACAAAAAGCCGGTCTTGATCAGGTTAAACTGGCGGTAAACGTGACGCTTTCTGCGGATGCGCAGGAGAAACTTCCGCAGGATGGCACGGTCTTTATTTCCGTAACAGATGGCAGCAGTCCGGTACCGGTTGCGGTGAAAAAGCTGCCGCTGAGCCGCTTCCCGCTGGCGATTACTGTCGATGACAGTAACGCAATGATGCCGGAACGCTTGCTTTCTTCGCTGCATCAATTAAAAGTACGCGTTCGTATTTCACAGAACGGTCTGGCAACGCCAGCCTCTGGTGACTGGTACGGCGACAGTCCGCTGACTGATTTTTCCGGCAACGGTCAGGTCAGCATTGAGATTAATCAGCAGGTTCCTTAATCAGGAACCGACGATCAAAAACAGGGAGATATCCATGAACTTACGCCTGACTGGGCTGGCGTTTGCGACAGTTTTACTGGTCGGTTGTGCCGGCACATCCGGATCTTCGGACAGCGAACAGCAGGGACGTTCTGATCCGCTCGAAGGTTTCAACCGGGTGATGTTCGACTTCAACTATAACTATATGGATCCTTACCTTGTGCGGCCTGTTGCCGTCGCATGGCGTGATTACGTGCCACAACCGGCGCGTAACGGGACCAGTAACTTCCTCAGCAACCTCGATGAACCCGCCAGCATGGTCAACTCCTTGCTGAAAGGCGATCCGTACCGTGCTGCAATCCACTTCAACCGTTTCTTCCTGAACACGCTTCTGGGGATGGGTGGTCTGATTGACGTGGCCGGTATGGCGAACCCGAAACTGGCGCGCGAAGAAGCCCAGGGCTTCGGTAGCACGCTCGGTCATTATGGTGTCGGTTACGGTCCGTACGTGGTTCTGCCAGGTTACGGCAGCGCGACTGTGCGTGACGAAGGTGGCGATCTGGTGGATGATTTGTATCCGATGCTCAGCTATCTGACATTCTGGATGTCAGCCGGTAAATGGGTACTGGAAGGCGTCGAAACCCGTGCAGAACTTCTCGATTCAGATGGTCTGATCCGTAACTCTTCTGATCCGTATCTGTTTATCCGTGAAGCTTACTTCCAGCGTCACGACTTCCTGGCGAGAGGCGGTCAGCTGACGCCACAGGAAAACCCGAACGCGGCATTGATTCAGGGTGACCTGAAAGATATCGACTCGGAATAACGGTTTCGGAGACATAAAAAAAGCGCCTTTCGGCGCTTTTTTCATATCTGACGTAACATTCAGTTCATCAGAAGCTGGGGTTCATCAGAAGCTATAGTTAAAGTTAGCGCCGTACAGCATAGCGGTGCCTTTAGCCTGGAATTCATAGTTCGGCACGCCGTCAGCCACTTTCTCGCTGATATTCACCGTCTGGCCATGCATGTAAGACACACCCACATCGACGGATGCATCTTTATTGAAGGCATACGTGGTACCCGCAGATACCCAGAAGCGGTCCTGATCCGGGATAGAAATGGTGCGGTTATCAGCCGGAACCGGGCTGTCATCGAAGGCGATACCGGTACGGAACGTCCAGTTATCATCGTAGTAATAGGTGGTACCTAACGCGATGCGATAAGCATCATGGTAGCCTTCTTCTTTCTGGAACAGGGTCTGGCCGTTAGAACCGGTAGCTTTCAGCTCCTGGAACTGGCTCCAGCTGGTGTAAGCCAGGCTGTAGTGAATCGCCCATTTCGGTGCCACTTTGTTATAACCGGACACTTCCCACATTTCTGGCAGGTTCAGGGTCAGGGAACCCGGAACGGTGTGACCGCCCGTGCCGCCTAACGCCTGCGGAATGCCGTTGCGGTATTCGCCGTCAAAGTCGATTTTAACTTCTGAGCGATAAGTAAAGCCGTAACGGTTATTGTCATCGACTTCATAAAGAATACCGGCGTTCCAGCCGTAGCCCCACTCGTCGCCTTTCAGCTTGGCGGCTTCAGTATCGGCTGGCAGCAGGCCGCCGGTTTTAATCGGCACCAGTTCACCGGCAGTACGACGGATTTTTGCTTTCGCGTAGACAGCATCAAAGCCCACACCGAAGCTGAAATTCTGGTTCAAACGGTAAGCAACACTTAAGTTAGTGTTTATGGTGGTGAGATCTGTTTCACCGCCAATCGGGCCTGCCGGATAGTTATCGCTAAATTCTGTCGCCAGACCGTAGTTAGACGTCGCAGATGCGCCAACCGCCCATTGATCATCCAGCGGCATAATAAAGTGGATATTCGGCACCCACTGATTTGGCGCAATATTATCATCACTGGTGCTGGCACCGGTGACCGGGGATTTCCCCGTCACGCTGACGTCCGGGTCGACATAAATCGCGCCCATAGAAAACGCCGGGCGATTAAACATGGTCATGGTTGCCGGGTTACGGCTACCGGATGCGGCGGTGTCAGCAATAGCACCTTCGCCTGAGAATGAACGACCCAAACCCGCAGCAGTATATTCATTTAACTGAAAACCTGCCGCGTATACGTTGGAGGAAACAATTGCCACTGCAGCTGCCAGAGCTGATCTTTTAAACAGGTTTTTCTGGTTCATGACCAAAACCTCAATATTATGTTTTTTATCAAACAATGTTACATCAAGTAACAATGAGCGCGGGATTGTAGGGTTCGTTATCAGTCTGACAAATCAGACCAGTGAGCGAAGTATAGGTCTGACCTGTGGTGTAGTTGCAATAATGTTTCATTGATATTTAAGAAATGATGCAAGAAATTGGATCCACTTAACAAAAAACCAACAATAAAAGTTCAATTAAGAAACGTTAAAGTGAGAACGATGACTTAGTTTTAATCGATTACTTACATATACGTGATCTGGATCACTTCAAAGGCACATAATAAGTAAGTGCTAGTGTGTTGTCAGAACGGTGGCGTAAAATACAGGCTGGAAATAAAACTTTATTCGCAAACAGGCCAGACGGTGGACGTTGCCGTTGATGCCGGGGAGAAAATTATGTCTGACGTAACCATGTCCTCTAAATCCACCCAACCTCTGCACTCCATCAACAAATGCGGCGCAGAAGAAACCGCAGCCTGCTGCTGTGTTGATGTGGGCACCATCATGGATAACACCGATTGCACCGCATCTTACAGCCGCGTTTTTGAAAATGAAGCACAGGCTAAAGAAACGCTGGAAGCCCTGACCGAACGCGCACGCGGCGTCGAATCTGAGCCTTGCGAAATCAAGAGCCGTATCGAAAAAGTGGAAGGCGGCGTTGAGCTGAATATCGATTTCACTTTCAGCTGCCAGGCAGAAACCATGATCTTCCAGTTAGCCTTACGCTGATCCCCGTCATACTTTGAGCCGCAGATGCGTTGGCTGCACTCAGTAACCCGAATCACTGACTTATGTCAGCTCATCGGGATTACTTCGATTGCCGCCTTTCTGAGACTCAAATTATTTAGGGGAAGTTTTAAATTGTAATACCGCTTATATAAGCGGTATTTTTTTGTCCGCTATTTCTGCCCGCTGCCTTTCTTCTCATTCTTATTTCAGAAAAATTTGCTGTTGCTCGCACTTCATTGCCTTTCACTTTGCCAAATGTAAATACATAGTTAAAACTGAGTTATCAGGTCTGACCTCTTAAGACCCTATTTTTTCTCAGGAGCTTGTATGAATAAAGTCATTCCACTGGTGACACGTGAAGGCGATCGCATTGCGATTGTCGATGGTTTGCGTACGCCGTTTGCCAAACAGGCCACCGCCTATCACGGCATTCCCGCCGTAGACCTCGGCAAAATAGTGGTCAGTGAGTTACTGGCGAAAAGTGGGATCGACCCGAAGGTCATCGATCAGCTGGTATTCGGGCAAGTCGTGCAGATGCCGGAAGCACCAAATATTGCGCGCGAAATCGTCCTCGGCACCGGCATGAATGTATCGACTGACGCCTACAGCGTTTCTCGTGCCTGCGCCACCAGTTTTCAGGCGGTCGCCAACGTCGCGGAAAGCATTATGAGCGGCACGATCAGCATCGGGATTGCAGGCGGAGCCGATTCGTCTTCGGTTCTGCCGATTGGCGTCAGCAAACGTCTCGCCCGCGCCTTGGTGGACGTCAATAAAGCGCGCACGTTGTCGCAGCGTCTGTCCATTTTCAGCAAACTTAAACTGCGCGACCTGATGCCGGTGCCGCCTGCTGTGGCTGAATATTCCACCGGCCTGCGCATGGGCGATACTGCGGAACAGATGGCGAAAAGTCATAATATTTCCCGCGAACAACAGGACGAACTCGCGCACCGTTCTCACACGCTGGCGGCACAGGCGTGGGAGCAGGGCTATCTGAATTCTCAGGTGATGGCCGCGCAGGTTCCGCCTTACCGTGAAGTGCTGCAAAAAGACAACAACATCCGCCTGAATTCTGAAATCGTGCAATACGCAAAATTGCGTCCGGCGTTTGATCGCAAACACGGCACCGTGACGGCCGCGACCAGTACGCCGCTGACCGACGGCGCGGCCGCGGTACTGATGATGAGCGAATCGCGGGCGCGTGAACTCGGTCTGCAGCCTCTCGGTTATCTGAAAAGTTTTGCTTTTGCCGCCATCGATGTGTGGGAAGACATGCTGCTTGGTCCGGCTTATGCCACGCCGCTGGCGCTGGATCGTGCCGGTCTGACGCTCGGTGATCTTGACCTGATTGATATGCACGAAGCATTTGCCGCGCAGACCCTGGCGAATATCAAAATGTTAGCCAGTGATGAATTTGCCCGTGAGAAACTTGGCCGCAGTCAGGCAGTTGGCGAAATAGACTGGGATAAATTTAACGTTCTGGGCGGATCACTGGCTTACGGCCATCCTTTTGCCGCGACTGGCGCACGAATGATCACCCAGACTTTGCATGAATTACGCCGTCGTGGCGGAAAATACGGGCTGACGACGGCCTGTGCCGCCGGTGGCTTAGGCGCAGCAATGATTCTGGAGGCAGCGCAATGAGG
This sequence comes from Rahnella sp. ATs2, assembly GCF_051851855.1. Classification (NCBI taxonomy): domain Bacteria; kingdom Pseudomonadati; phylum Pseudomonadota; class Gammaproteobacteria; order Enterobacterales; family Yersiniaceae; genus Rahnella; species Rahnella sp. ATs2. The sequence goes on from NZ_JBLYPL010000006.1 coordinate 26,274, forward strand.
GATAATATGGAAAACCCAAACATTCCGGAAATCACTCCGGCAGAACCGGTTTCTGCTTTTTCACTGATGTTCACCGCGGAGCACGTCGGAATTATCACCATCGATGTTCCCGGCGAAAAGGTGAATACCTTAAAGGCTGAATTCGCTCAACAAATTTGTACCATTCTGCAAAAAGCCCAGCAATATCCCAGTCTGAAGGGGCTGGTGCTGGTTTCCGGTAAATCCGACTCATTTATTGCCGGTGCGGATATCACCATGATATCGGGTTGTAAGAGCGCCGATGAGGCCAGCAATCTGGCGCGAAAAGGGCAGACGGTAATGTCACAGATCGCTTCGTTTCCGGTGCCCGTTGTTGCGGCCATCCACGGTGCCTGTCTGGGCGGCGGACTGGAACTGGCGCTGGCGTGCCATTCACGCGTCTGTTCCCTCGATGATAAAACGCAGCTCGGCCTGCCGGAAGTGCAGCTTGGCCTGCTGCCCGGCTCCGGCGGCACACAGCGTCTTCCGCGCTTAATCGGTGCGCCGAAAGCACTGGATATGATGTTAACCGGTCGCAGCATTCGCGCGAAACAGGCGCTGAGAATGGGACTGGTGGATGACGCGGTACCTTATTCAATTTTGCTGCAAACGGCACTTGAGCGCGTGGCGAAAGGGCGTCAGTCACGTCCGCCATTGCCGTGGCAGGCGCGGCTGGCGGGTGGCCCGTTGGGCAAAAGTGTGCTGTTCCATTTTGTGCGCAAACAAACCCGCGCCAAAACGCATGGCAATTATCCGGCGACTGAAAAGATTATTGATGTGGTGAAAACCGGCCTCGATCAGGGCAGCGGCAATGGCTATCAGGCTGAAGCGAAAGCCTTTGGCGAACTGGTCATGACGCCGGAATCGGCGGCATTGCGCGGCCTGTTTTTCGCATCCACTGCGCTGAAAAAAGAAAAAGGTGGCGACGCCGAACCCTTGCCGGTACGCCGCGTGGGCATTCTCGGTGGTGGCCTGATGGGCGGTGGGATCGCCAACGTGACTGCCACCAAAGCCGGACTGCCGGTGCGCATCAAAGATATTAATCAGGAAGGTATCCGTCATGCGCTGAAATACAGCTGGGATTTGCTGGAGAAAAAGGTGCGCAGCCGCAGGCTGACCCGTAACGAACAGCAACGCCAGATGATGCTGATTTCCGGCACCACCGATTACAGTGGTTTTGCGCAGATTGATATCGTGGTGGAAGCGGTGTTTGAGGATTTGTCTCTCAAACAGTCGATGGTGGCGGAAATCGAGAATAACGCCGCTCCGCGCACAATATTTGCTTCAAACACGTCTTCACTGCCTATCCATAAGATTGCAGAGCAGGCCAGCCGGCCTGAGCAGGTGATCGGCCTGCACTATTTTAGTCCGGTGGATAAGATGCCGCTGGTGGAAGTGATACCCCATGCAGGAACCAGTGCGCAGACGATTTCGACCACAGTTTCCCTGGCGAAGAAACAGGGGAAAACCGCGATTGTGGTCGGCGACAGCGCCGGATTCTACGTAAACCGTATTCTTGCGCCGTACATCAATGAAGCTGCCCGCTGTTTGCTGGCGGGCGAACCTGTCGATCACATTGATAAAGCGTTGGTGAATTTTGGTTTCCCCGTCGGCCCGATACAGTTGCTGGATGAAGTGGGTATTGATGTCGGCACCAAAATCGGTCCGATTCTGGTGGATGCATTTGGTGAGCGTTTTGCTGCGCCATCAGGTTTTGATGCTGTGCTGAAAGACGATCGCAAAGGGCGTAAGAACGGCAAAGGTTTCTATCTCTACGGGCAAAAAGGCCGGACGGCGAAAAAGAAACAGGTCGATCCTGCGATTTACCGGCTGCTGAATGTCACGCCGAAAGCGCAGCAGTCAGAAGAAGAGATCGCGCAGCGCTGTGTGATGCTGATGCTCAACGAAGCGGTACGCTGTCTGGATGAGCAGGTGATCCGCAGTGCGCGGGATGGTGACCTGGGTGCGGTGTTCGGCATTGGCTTCCCGCCATTCCGTGGTGGTCCGTTCCGTTACATCGATACACTCGGTGCAGCGAACGTGGTGAAAACGCTTGATCAGCTGGCGCAACGCTATGGCGAGCATTTCCGGCCATGCGAAGGGCTGGTGCGCAGGGCTGAGCAGGGCGAGCCCTGTTTTTTGACAGACGGCCCGGCAGACGGCACCGGCGAAAAGGTCAGCAAAGTGTGACAGCTGTCACTGCTTATTACTGAGTTTCGCGGGAATCTGGAATAGATCCTGCTTGTGGCCAGCCGAAGGCCTGCGGGATCTTTTTTATGGTGAGACTGACTTTGTACAGAAACAATCCCAAACGATTGATCTACAACCCGAGTGGTTAAATAATCGCCTGAACAGTTTACAAGCAGTAAGTGTTGGTGTAAAAAACAGCGTTTTCTTTACGTGAACTTTCAGGCAAAATGCCCGACCGCTGATACTTACCATGCAAAGCATGTGGGCACAGCCGGTTAAGTGGATGTACTGCCTTACAGCTATCTTGTAATGAGAAAGGTCATTTGAAACATGATGAAAAACAGCTGGGCAATGGGTAATACAGCACGCACGGCGTTTCTGTATAGCGCTATTTTTGTTAACAAAAGCGGTGCAATATGCAAGTTGTAATTATGCGTCACGGTGATGCAGTTCTCGAAGCTGCAAGCGACTCAGTTCGCCCGTTAAGCGAATGCGGATGTGACGAATCAGTACATATGGCGGCCTGGCTGAATGGTCGTGGCGTTAAAATTGATCGTGTTCTGGTCAGTCCGTATCTGCGTGCGCAGCAGACGCTTGAAAAAGTTCGCCAGTGTCTGTCTCTGCCTGAAAACGTAGAAATTGATATTCTCAAGGAACTGACGCCGGGCGGTGATCCTGCTCTGGTCGCCAGTGAACTGCAACATCTGGCGCTGACCGGCGTCAGTGCCGTGCTGGTGGTGTCTCACCTGCCGCTGGTCGGTTATCTGGTTGCAGAACTCTGTCCTGGCGTTTGCCCGCCGATGTTCGCCACGTCAGCCATGGCCAGCATCGAGTTAAACGGTGAAACCGGGCAGGGCAGCTTTGACTGGCAGTTTAGCCCATGCCAGGTGATGGCCAAAGTATAATCCCCGTCATACTTCGCATTACAGATGCGTTGGCTGTGCTCACTTACCCCGGTCACATAGTTATCTATGCTCCCGGGGATGCTTTCACTTGCCGCCTTGCTGCATTCCGAATTATTTAGGGGATCTGTTCTGAGACAGACAGTTCAGCGACAGACAAAAGAAAGGCACAGCTTTGGCTGTGCCTTTCTCGTTTCTGAAGGTGGGGATGGGTCAGCTGATTTTGTCGTCCAGTTCCACCAGCACCAGCAGGGCGGCGGTGCCACCGAGTTCTTTCGGCGCCTGGTGGAAGGCTTCGACGTCAGGATGCTGCGCCAGCCATAGCGGGGTTTGTTGCTTGAGAATATGTTTGCCGTGACCGTGCATCACGCAGGCGCAATGGACGTGCTCGCGGCGGCAGGCGGCGATCAGCGCACCTAATTCCTGCTTGGCTTCTTTCTGCGTTAAGCCGTGTAAATCGAGGAACAGCTCGGGCGAATAATCCCCGCGGCGTAATTTTTTCAATTCAAAATGACTGACGTCTGGCCGGATATGGCGAACCGGACCTTCTTCCTGCAACATCGGCTGGAATTCATCAGAAAAATAATAACTCGCGTCCACCTGCTCCTGAATCAGCTTTTTAGGTGACAGTTCTGCCACTTTTTTTCGCGGCGGGCGGTGCGTAATTGTATCGTTTTTCAGGCGCTTGACGCCCGGTACAGCCTCGCGGAATAACGCCGTTTCTTCCGGGCTGAGCAGGTGCTTTTTCTTCATCATTTCATCGTCATTTTCGCTCAATCCACACAGTGTACCTTCCGTCGCCCTGCGGTTTAAAGAAAACTCAGGGTTAAATTCTTCGAGACATCGCGCAAGTGCGTTGACTAGCTGCTGATTTGTGGCGGGCTTCGTGGCAAACTATGCGGCAAATAATGGGTTAAACGTCTGTTAAAAACCCGTGCACTGCCTGGAGAATAAAATTGGACAAAATTTTCGTCGACGAAGCTGTCAGTGAACTGCATACCATTCAGGATATGCTGCGCTGGACCGTCAGCCGCCTGAACGCGGCCAATGTCTATTACGGTCACGGCACCGATAACCCGTGGGACGAAGCAGTGCAGCTGGTTTTGCCAAGCGTGTTTTTGCCGCTCGACATTCCTGAAGATATGCACACCGCGCGTCTGACTTCCAGCGAGCGCCACCGCATCGTTGAGCGCGTGATCCGCCGTGTTAACGAACGCGTACCGGTCGCTTATCTGACCAATAAAGCCTGGTTCTGCGACATGGAGTTTTATGTCGATGAACGCGTGCTGGTGCCGCGTTCGCCGATTGGTGAACTTATCAACAACCGCTTTGCCGGGATCCTGCAGGATAAACCGCAGCACATTCTCGATATGTGTACCGGCAGCGGCTGTATCGCTATCGCCTGCGCTTACGCGTTCCCGGAAACCGAAGTGGATGCGGTAGATATTTCTGCCGACGCGCTGGCAGTGGCCGAGCGCAATATCGACACGCACGGCATCGAGAACTGGGTGACCCCAATTCGCTCTGACCTGTTCCGCGAATTGCCTGCGTTGCAGTACGACCTGATTGTGACCAATCCGCCGTATGTGGATGAAGAAGATATGTCTGACCTGCCGCAGGAATATCGCCACGAGCCTGTACTGGGTCTGGCTTCCGGCAGCGATGGCCTGAAACTCACCCGCCGCATTCTGTCCTGTGCGCCGGATTACCTGACCGATAACGGCGTGCTGGTATGCGAAGTGGGCAACAGCATGGTGCATCTGATGGACCAGTATCCTGATATTCCGTTCACCTGGCTGGAATTTGAAAACGGTGGCGACGGCGTATTCATGCTGACCAGGCAGCAGCTGATAGATTGCGCTGAACATTTCAAAGCGTACCGCGACTGATCAAAAAATTGCGATTGATCGACTAAAAAATAATGGCCGGTTCATCACCGGTCATTCAGAAAACAATCAACATAATGGTTAAGGAGCCGTGATGGCAGGGAACAGTATTGGGCAGTTTTTCCGCGTCACTACTTTTGGCGAATCCCACGGTGTGGCACTGGGCTGTATTATTGACGGCGTGCCGCCGGGTATTGCGCTGACCGAAGCAGACCTGCAACACGATCTCGACCGTCGTCGTCCGGGCACCTCGCGTTACACCACGCAGCGCCGCGAAGCCGATGAAGTAAAAATTCTTTCCGGCGTTTTTGAAGGCGTGACCACCGGCACCAGCATCGGTCTGATTATCCAGAATACCGATCAGCGTTCTCAGGATTACAGCGCGATCAAAGACGTGTTCCGTCCGGGACATGCGGATTACACCTACGAACAAAAATACGGCGTGCGCGATTATCGAGGCGGCGGTCGTTCTTCTGCCCGTGAAACCGCGATGCGTGTTGCTGCTGGCGCGGTTGCCAAGAAATATCTGCTGGAAAAATTTGGCGTTAAAGTGCGCGGTTATATGTCCCAGATGGGCGATATCACCTGTGAACTGAAAGACTGGGATTTGGTCGAAACCAACCCATTCTTCTGTCCGGATGAAAGCAAGCTCGAAGCGCTGGATGAACTGATGCGTGCGCTGAAAAAAGAAGGCGATTCCATCGGCGCTAAAATCACCGTCGTGGCAGATCACGTGCCGGTCGGTCTTGGCGAGCCGGTGTTTGACCGTCTGGATGCCGATCTGGCGCACGCGCTGATGAGCATCAATGCGGTGAAAGGCGTGGAAATCGGTGACGGCTTTGCGGTGGTGAATAAACGCGGCAGTGAAAACCGTGATGAAATCACACCGAACGGTTTCGAAAGCAACCACGCGGGCGGCATTCTTGGCGGGATCAGCAGCGGTCAGCCGGTTGTTGCTCATCTTGCGCTGAAACCGACCTCCAGCATTACCGTTCCGGGACGCACGATCAACCGTGAAGGTGAGCAGGTCGAGATGATCACCAAAGGTCGTCATGATCCTTGCGTGGGTATCCGCGCGGTGCCAATTGCCGAAGCGATGATGGCGATCGTGCTGATGGATCACTTATTGCGTCAGCGCGCCCAGAATGGCGACGTTCATTCTTCCGTGCCACGCTGGTAATTCATTGATGAAAACCTTACGCACATTTGCAGCGATAAAAGCCGTCAGCGCCGGTCTTCTGGCGCTGGCGCTTTGCGCACCTGCGATGGCAGCAACGCCGTGGCAGAAAATCACCCACCCTGTCGCAGGCACGCCTGAAGCGATCGGCAGCTATGCCAATGGTTGTCAGGTTGGCGCTCAGCCATTGCCGCTGAACTCGCCGGCTTATCAGGTCATGCGCACCGATCAGCGCCGTTATTTCGGCCAGCCGGATTTACTGGCCTTTATTACCCGTCTCGGCACGCAGGCGCAGCAAAAAGGCCTGGGTACTATGCTGGTCGGTGATATGGCGATGCCAGCCGGTGGTCGTTTCAGCAGCGGTCACGCCAGCCATCAGTCAGGGCTGGATGTGGATATCTGGCTGCAACTGCCGCGCCAGCGCTGGAGCGAGCAGATGCTGCTCAAACCGCAGCCTATCGATCTGGTCAGTGCTAACGGTAAATCCATTGTGAAGAGCCAGTGGCAGCCACGGATTGAAACGCTGATCAAAATGGCCGCGCAGGATAAAGACGTCGTGCGGATCTTCGTCAATCCGGCCATCAAACAGCAATTATGTCTGGATGCCGGAACGGATCGTGAGTGGCTGCATAAAGTGCGTCCGTGGTTTGGTCATCGCGCGCACATGCACGTTCGCCTGCGTTGTCCGGTCGGTAATCTCGAGTGTGAGAATCAGGCACCGCCACCTCCGGGTGATGGGTGTGGCGCTGAGCTGCAAAGCTGGTTCCTGCCGCCGAAACCGGGCAGCGGAACTTCTGTGAAAAAAGAGCCGCCTCCGTTGCCGCCTTCATGTCAGGCGCTGCTGGATAAACACGTTCTTTAACAGGTTTCACTTACTCTTCGCCACGCATAGCGAGCTGACAGAAAAATGGACTGGTTGATTGTTGCCCCGTGGGTTTTAGTGGTTTTATTTTTCGTTGCACTGTTTGCCGGTTTCATTGATTCCATCGCGGGTGGTGGCGGGCTGATCAGCCTGCCAGCGCTGCTCGCGGCGGGGGTTCCGCCAGCTCAGGCGATTGCGACCAATAAGCTATCGTCTATAGGGGGATCCTTTTCTGCCAGCCTGTACTTTGTGCGACGTGGTGTGGTGGATCTTAACGATCAGAAGCTGAATATTGCCTGTACCTTTGCCGGTTCGGTGATTGGTGCGATCCTTATCCAGCACCTTCGCGCTGACATGTTGCGTCAGGTGCTACCGCTGCTGATCATCTGCATCGGTTTATATTTTTTACTGACGCCACGGCTGGGTGAAAGTGACCGGGCAAGACGCCTAAACGCATTGCCGTATGCGCTGGTGGGCGGCGGTTGTGTTGGTTTCTATGATGGTTTTTTTGGTCCCGGTGCCGGTTCTTTCTACGCGCTGGCCTTCGTGACGTTATGCGGGTTTAACCTGGCAAAAGCCACGGCACATGCGAAAGTCCTGAATTTCACTTCAAACCTGGGCGGCCTGATCTTCTTTATACTGGGCGGAAAAGTGATTTGGGTGCTGGGATTTGTCATGGCCGCCGGACAGTTTATCGGCGCACGACTGGGCGCACGTATGGTACTCAGTAAGGGGCAAAAGATGATCCGCCCGATGGTGGTCGCTGTTTCCGTCGTCATGAGCTGCAAGCTGATTTACGACAATCATGGTGCCGAAATTCATCAGTGGTTAAGCCTGCATTTATAATGTCCGGAGCAGCAGAATGCTTGCCCGAAGTCATGAAAACACGCGTTTAAACAGGGGTATATTGTCGCCCCTGATCTTACTTTAACGAGTTTCACTGCAATTATGTCTGATTCGACTGCAACACATAACTATCATCAATTGATCGACATTTTTGATTCCTGCTTTTTTGAGGAATTCAACGTTCGCTTAGTGAAAGGCGACGACGAACCGATCTATCTGCCTGCTGATGAACAAGAACCGTTTAACCGCATTGTGTTCGCACACGGTTATTACGCCAGCGGCATGCATGAAATTTCCCACTGGTGCGTGGCCGGTGCTGAGCGCCATAGACTGGTGGATTTCGGCTACTGGTATTGCCCGGACGGTCGTGACGCACAAACGCAAAGTGAATTTGAGAAAGTGGAAATCAAACCACAATCTTACGAATGGCTGTTCTGCGCGGCGGCGGGTTTTAATTTCAACGTCAGTTGTGACAACCTGAGCGGCGATTGCGAGCCGGACCGCGTGGGTTTCCAGAATAAAGTCCGTGAAGAAGTGTTGCGTATGCTGGAGCAGGGCATCCCTGAAAGACCGGCGCGCTTTATTAAAGCGTTACAATCGTTTTACAATACGGCCCCTTTGACGCCTGCAGATTTCCCTGCATTGCAGCCGATCGAATAAGAACTGAACACGAGAGGAAGAGTAATGATCGCAGAATTTGAAACGCGGATTTTAACGCTGATCGACGATATGGTCGAAAGCGCCAGCGACGATGAGTTATTTGCCAGTGGCTATCTGCGAGGCCACCTGACTGTCGCCGTGGCAGAAGCGGAAGAGAACGGTGAACACACCGCTGAAGCGTTGAAAATCCGTGTTCAGGATGGTCTGGACAAAGCCATCAGAGCCGGTGAACTTTCGCCGCGCGATCAGCTTCTGGTGCAGGGGATGTGGGAAAATCTGTATCAGGCATCTCTCCCTCAGTAATCTCTCTTCATTAAAAAAAAGCGCAGCGACGGATTAACCGGCTGCGCTTTTTTATTGTCTGAGAAGGGGCGGATTAATGCGATTCGACCGGGCGGCCTTTCAGCAGCTTTCTGACCCACATGCGGTTCGGGTTCAATGCTGCCAGCGTTTCGCTGTCCATAGGTATCGGTTCACCGGCAATCTGCGCGGCCAGTATTTCTGCACCCAGCGGCGCGGAACTTAGCCCGCGCGAGCCCAGCGCACCAAACAGGAACAAGTTTTCATAGACCGGCGCTTCTGCAATAGGGCGATGGCGCTTAACATCCAGATCCAGCTTTTTATAACTTTCCAGTAACGCATCGTAATCCGATACGGAGCCGATCATCGGCAGGTGATCCCGCGTCGCACAACGCACACCGTTACGCGCTTCACCTTCACTGACATCCACGTCATGCGGCCATTGCTGTTCCGGCAGACAGCTGATCAGACGCTGGCGGTTTTCCTGCTGATCGTCGTCGCGGTAATCCGTGCATTTGTCTGCGCGGTGATAGCTTGCACCGATGCAATGATGCTGATTTTGCGGGCTGACCGGCGTCATATAGCCGTCGTAACACAGCACCTGCTTCAGTTTGCTCAGCACCGGTGTGGTCGGAATATGCGAGACTTGACCGCTGACCGCGTAAACCGGCAGTTTTTCCGTCTGGCTGAAATCTGTAATGTCCGCGCCGTTCGCCAGTACGACAGCCTGATGACGGGTCGTATGGCCGCCGGCGAAGGTCAGCGTCCACTGCGAATCCGCGTCAGATTCTAATGCGGTCACGCGATGACCGTAATGCACGGTTAAGCCTTGTGTTTCGGCAAGTGAAATCAGTGAGGCGGTCAGTTCGGCCGGGCACAGCCAGGCGCCGAGCGGATAGGTGATGCCGCCGCTGCCGCACGGTAATCCGCACAACGCTTCTACGTCTTCTTCACTCAGTCCTTTTGCCAGTTCTTCCGGCCAGCCGCCTTTGAGGATCCCGTCGATTTTGCCCTGACTTTTTTCGTCATAACCGAGTTGCGTCACGCCGCTCCAGCCGTGATCGAAAGGCACATCCTGTTTTTCAAGCTGCGCATACTGACGGCGGGCGAAGGTGAAAGCGTGAGCAAAGAAGTTTTCCAGCGTATCACCACGACCATTGAGCAGTGGATAAACCGCGCCCTGACGGTTGCCGGAAGCGCCGAGTGCTGGTTTTTCATCGGCGCAATACAGCGTGACCGCGTATCCACGCCGAAGCAGCGCCAGCGATAACACGGCACTGGCAACACCGCCGCCTGACACCGCGAATTCTGTGGCATTTTTTGCTGCGGGACGCACATACCACGGCGCGGGATGCGGTACATCAATTTTTGCCGGTAGCACACCGGCTAACATATGCCGCTTTTCGCCGAATCCCGGCACCTTGCTGATGTCAAAACCTGCGTCCTGCAATCCGCGGCGCACGAAGCCGGCCACGGTAAATGTCGCGAAGGTACCTTGCGGGCGGGTCATTTTCGCCATCGAACGGAATAAGTCTTCGGTCCACATGTCGGGGTTTTTGGAAGGCGCGAAGCCGTCAAGAAACCAGGCATCGACCTGCTGATTCATACTGGTGTCACATGCGGGCAGCAGGGTAGTCACATCGCCGAACCACAGATCGAGCGTGACTCGTCCGCCCGCCAGCAGCAGGCGATGGCAGCCGGAAAAGGCCATCGGCCATTGTTCGCAAAGCTGTGCGGAATACACAGCGAGTTCGGGCCACTGCGTGTGTGCTGTCGCGAGATCACGGGCAGACAGCGGGAATTTTTCGTAGCTGATGAAATGCAGGCGTTGCAGCGTGGCGTCAGGGTTTTCGGCGTGAAACGCATCGAAGGCCTGCCACAGCGACAGAAAGTTCAAACCTGTGCCAAAACCGGTCTCCGCGATGATACACAGCGGGCGAGGGTGCGCGGCAAAACGCGCCGGAAAATGGTTGCCGTTGAGAAAAACATGACGGGTTTCCAGCAGGCCGTTCTGATTGGAAAAATAGACGTCATCAAAATGTCGGGAAACAGGTGTACCCTGTTCGTTCCAGCTTAATTCGGCGGGCGTGATCGGGTTATGGCTCACGTGAAACTCTCTCAGTTCAAGGCGATGCCGGAGTTTAACGCTGCGTTTGACCCTGCGCAAATTTACCACGATTTACACAAGGAATTGCTGATCGGACTTGTTCGGCGTACAACTGTACGCTAGAGTGCGTGACGAAATCCCAAATGGTGAATAGTACAAGAGGTATTAAATGAAACGTGCAGTGATTACTGGCCTGGGTATCATCTCGAGCATCGGTAACAACAAGCAGGAAGTTCTTGCATCTCTGCAGGAAGGTCGCTCTGGGATCACCTTCTCGCAAGAGCTGAAAGATGCCGGGATGCGTAGTCACGTCTGGGGTGATGTCAAATTAGACACCGCAGGCCTTATCGATCGTAAGATTGTGCGTTTCATGAGTGATGCCTCGATCTACGCTTACCTGTCCATGCAACAGGCGATTGAAGACTCCGGTCTGACTCCTGAAATGGTCTCCAACGAACGTACCGGCCTGATTGCAGGTTCCGGCGGCGGTTCACCACGCAACCAGGTTGCGGGTTCCGACGGTATGCGTGCCAAAGGCCTGCGCGGCGTTGGCCCATATATGGTGACCAAAGCGATGGCCTCCGGCGTTTCTGCCTGCCTCGCGACGCCGTTCAAAATTCGCGGTGTGAACTATTCCATCAGTTCTGCCTGCGCCACCTCTGCACACTGCATCGGTAACGCGGTAGAAATGATTCAGCTGGGCAAACAGGACGTTGTGTTTGCAGGCGGCGGTGAAGAACTGTGCTGGGAAATGGCGTGTGAATTCGACGCGATGGGCGCACTGTCCACCAGCTACAACGAAACACCAGACAAAGCTTCCCGTACCTACGACAAAGCGCGTGACGGTTTCGTTATCGCAGGCGGCGGCGGTATGGTTGTTGTCGAAGAGCTGGAACATGCTCTGGCACGTGGCGCACACATCTACGCAGAAATCGTTGGCTACGGCGCAACGTCTGACGGCGCAGACATGGTGGCTCCATCTGGCGAAGGCGCAGTGCGTTGCATGAAAATGGCAATGAACGGCGTGGATACCCCAATCGATTACGTTAACGTGCACGGAACTTCCACTCCGGTCGGCGACGTGAAAGAACTGGGTGCTATCCGTGAAGTGTTCGGCGATAAAACCCCGGCGCTGTCTTCTACCAAAGCCATGACCGGTCACTCTCTGGGTGCCGCTGGCGTTCAGGAAGCCATTTACACCTTGCTGATGGCTGAACACGGCTTCATCGCGCCAAGCATCAACATCGATAATCTCGATGAGCAGGCAGAAGGCATGGACATCATCACTAAACCGACTCAGCGCGAGCTGACGACAGTGATGTCTAACAGCTTCGGCTTCGGCGGCACCAACGCCACGCTGGTCATGCGTAAGCTGAAAAACGACAAATAATTCCCGTCGTTGATGTCTGAATAAAAGCCTGCTTCCGAGCGGGCTTTTTTACATCTGTCATCCTTCGAACCGCCTCTGCGTTGGCTTCGTTCATTCACCTCAGTCATTTACTTTTGTAAGCTCCTGAGGATTCATTTTCTCGCCGCCTTGATGCAACTCGAATGATTTTGGATATGTTTCTCAACAATTCAGGTACAATTTCGCCGCTTCTTATTTTCACCTTGTTGACATAATGCTCTCACTCAGACACCTCCATCATCGACATCTGCATGTTCCGGCCTGGCTCGGAATTGTGGCGATCCTGATGTTGTTTATTGCGCCGGTGATTTCCAAATCACTGGTGGCTGAGGGTGCGCAGCATATGATGATGCCCGGCATGATGATGTCCGATATGGACATGGATATGCCGGACGCAGAGATGGCTGACATGGCGTTGTCAGACCATCACGTCTCATCTATGGAACATTGTCAGAAGCAAACCTGTAAATCAGCGCCGCAGGATGCGGTGAAAGCGATGCTTTCCGGTGACATGAGCGATGCCGCGTGCGGTTATTGCGTGCTGCTGGTGCATTTACCGATGCTCGATTTACAGGCCATGCCGATGCTGTGGTCGCTGGATTTCTCCAGCCGTGCCCCACCGCGCGCTGTCATACAACGTCTGATCCCTTCACTGTTCTTCACGGATTCCCAACCCCGCGCACCACCTGTTTTTCTGTAACAGCCTCTGAATAATTTCTTTCAAGTTAACCGCGATTTTTATCGCTGTTGACGGCGTGCTATTTGAAATTCAGGAAATCAGATTTATGAATCAACCTGCAAACCTGCCTTCCGGCGCAGGTAAAAAAATGCCTGCGCAAGCGGCCTTTATGGCGTTGCTGCGCCGTGTGCATTTTTACATTGGCCTGTTCGTGGGCCCGTTCATTTTTGTCGCAGCACTGACCGGCACGTTATATGTGCTGACCCCTCAGTTCGAAAATTATCTCTACTCTGATGCGCTCTTTACGTCCTCACAGGGCGAACCACAGCCCCTTTCGCGACAGATTGATGCGGCGCTAAACGTAACCGGTCAGGATAAAAAGATTTATGCGGTCAGACCGGCACCGTCCGAGGGGGAAACGACGCGGGTGATGTTTTCTGATCCGCAACTCGGGGCATCCAAAAGCCGTGCGATTTTTATCGATCCCATCACGCTGGCGGTGAAAGGCGACATGACGGTGTACGGCACCAGCGGTATTTTGCCTTTCCGTACCTGGCTGGATGATTTACATCGTGGCCTGTTGCTGGGCGATGCAGGGCGCATTTACAGCGAACTCGCCGCTTCATGGCTGTGGGTTGCCGCGCTTGGCGGAGTCGTCCTCTGGCTGACCAGCCGCCGCAAATCCCGTACGCCGCGCAAGCTGAGTGAGAAAATCGAGAAACAGCAGCACAGCCGCCGCTGGCACAGCTCGCTCGGCCTGATATTACTGGCGGGCTTGCTGTTCTTCTCCGCTACCGGTCTGACGTGGTCACAATGGGCTGGAGACAATATTGGCGTACTGCGCGCTTATATGGGCTGGATGACGCCTGCCGTGAAAACCAGTCTGGATCCGCTGGCAGAGGCTGTACCGGCCGATGAACATGCGGAGCATCATGCGCAAATGGCAGACATGCCTGATATGCCGGGAATGAACATGTCAGAACACGCAATGCCTGCTGTGCCGCAGGCTGTCACAGTTTCGTCTCCGGCTTTTGATGCCGTTGTTCAGGCGGCGAGTGATTCGGGGATTGAGGCGCATAAAATCGAGATTCGCCCGGCTTATTCAGCCGGTAAAGCCTGGACGGTGACGGAAGTGGACCGCAGCTGGCCGACGCAGGTTGATGCGGTTTCAGTCGACCCCCGTTCGATGCAGATTGTCGATCACACCCGTTTTGCTGATTTTCCTTTGCTCGCCAAACTGACCCGCTGGGGTGTGGATGCGCATATGGGGATTCTCTTCGGTATCTGGAATCAGGCCATTCTGGTGATTTTTGGAATCGGGCTTTGCGTGATGATTGCCTGGGGATATCGTCTGTGGTGGTTGCGCAGAACGGTCAGTAATGACGGCAGTAATCCGGCTGTTACGCTGCTACAAACCTGGAGAACCGTGCCGTTCAGTCTGCAATGCCCGATTTTTGTCATCACTCTCGGGCTGGCGATTTCCCTGCCGGTGATAGGGGCGAGTCTGGTGATTTTTCTGCTGATAGATGTTTTCCGCTGGCAGAGAAACAGGCGTGCAGTGAAAGTCCGGTCTGCTGTCGGTTAAACCTGCGCGGACGTGACGTGACATAAACAATTTGCGGGACGTGCCGCAACATCATGACGGGGCTCTGTATGAGCCTCGTTTTTTTTGCGCGATGTCGCGGAGAAATCATTTTTGCAGTGGCAGAGGTTGGATTCTTCGGGTAACGTCAGCGCATCTTGTTCAGCGAAGAATAACCATGTTGATAGCGGCGTTTGGCACTGTATTGAAACCTTTTTTACGGGACAGATTTTTGCATCTGCTGATTGTGCTGGGTATCGCATTGACCCTGTTTCAGCCTGCAAAAATACTTCAGTTCCCGCAGTTTGTTGACTGGGACACCATCGTCACTTTGCTGGGATTACTGATGCTGACCAAAGGCGTTGAGGTCAGCGGTTATTTTGATTTTTTTGGCCGCAAGATGATCAACGCCATCGATAATGAACGCAGGCTGGCGCTGTTTCTGGTGATGGCGGCGGCGGTGCTCTCCACGTTTATGACCAACGATGTGGCGTTGTTTATCGTTATTCCGCTGACGATCACACTGAAAAAAATGACGTCGTTGCCGGTGACGCGGTTGATCATATTTGAAGCACTGGCGGTGAATGCCGGTTCGCTGCTCACACCGATAGGCAATCCGCAAAACATCCTGTTATGGAATAAGTCCGGTTTATCGTTTTTGCATTTCATCGGGCAGATGGCACCGCTGGCGTTGATCACGCTGGTTGCGCTGCTGGCGGTCACCTGGTTCTGTTTTCCTTCACACAGCCTGAAAAAGCTGGAGAGCAATCAGGGCTACCCGTTCCAGAAACGATTACTGGTTTGCTGCGTGGCGTTGTACGTAGTGTTTATCGCCTGTGTGGATCTGGGGCTGGCGCTGTATGGCTTGCTGGCGGTGGTTGTATGTTTCCTGCTGCTGGCACGCGGGGTTCTGCTGCGCATTGACTGGCCGCTGATTTTGGTTTTCATCGTGATGTTTATCGATGTGCGCCTGATTGTAGGCTTACCGGTTCTACAGCCAGCATTTGCGCAGATCCACGGCCTGCCGGATTACGCGCATTATCTGCTCAGCATCGGACTTTCTCAGGTGATCAGCAACGTACCGGCGACGATTTTGATGATCAACTATCTGCCTTCCGGCGCATTGCTGGCCTACGCCGTGAATGCGGGGGGGTTCGGGCTGGCGATCGGGTCGCTGGCAAATCTCATCGCGCTGCGCATGGCGAATGACAAAAAGATCTGGCTCAGATTTCACTATTATTCCTTCCCGTTCCTGCTATTCAGCGGTGTTGCGGGTTGGTTTTTGCTGGCGCTTTTCGCTAAATAACGGCCACTTTTAGCGAGGCCAGACGGTTTACGGCAGCGGTGATTTCAGCAGGCGTTAATGCTGAAAACCCCAGCAGCCAGCCGTCCTGGTGCTGGCCGGTATTACCGAAAAATAACGGTGAAAGACGCGGTGTTTCAATGCCAGCCCGCGCGGCAAGTTCGCTGAAATACTGTTCCTGTCCGGCAGGAAGACGGGCAGCGAGTTGTAATCCGCCCGCCGCTATTTGCGGACGGAGCCATTCAACTTTCTGCCTGATTTGGTCAAGCAGATGATCACGGCGGCTGTGATAAAGCTGGCGGGTGAAACGCAGATGCGAGGCGAAATGTCCGGCCTGCATAAATTCCGCAGTAACGGCCTGCATCAGCTGCGAAGAATGACCGTCATTCACCGTGCGCAGTGTCACCATTGGCGCAACGAGGGCCGGCGGTAATACGACGTAGGCCAGCCGCAAAGACGGGAATAAAACTTTTGAGAAAGTGCCGAGATAAATGACCTGCTGATGCTTATCCAGCCCCTGCATGGCAGGCAATGGTCGCCCGTCGTAATGCAATTCGCTGTCGTAATCGTCTTCTATAATCCAGCTGGCGTGACGTTTTGCATAATCGAGCAGGTGCAGACGCCGTGGCAAACTCAGACTTACACCCGTCGGATAATGATGCGACGGCGTCAGATAGATCAGGCGCGGTACGGGTAAATCTGGTTCCGTCGCCATTCCCTGACCATCAACAGGAATAGCGCGAATGTCGGCTCCTGCGCTGGCAAAGGCGTTTCGTGCGCCTAAGTATCCGGGTTGTTCCAGCCAGACAGTATCACCTGGATCGACAAGCAACATGGCCAGCAGCTGGAGCGCCTGCTGCGAACTGGTGGTAATGAGGATTTGTTCAGGGCTGCACAAAACGCCCCGCGATTGCTGCAGATAGCTGGCGACCGCCTCACGCAGAGGCTGATACCCCTGCGGATCGCCATACCCCAGTAACCGTTCGCCCTGCGCCCGTAACTGTCTGGCGGTGATTTGCTTCCAGATCTTCAGCGGAAAAGCACGCAGATCAGGGGAACCGGCGGCGAAAGGAACCGGTGACAGCGGATCACGGCATCCGCCGGTAGCCACCATGTTGTGTCCCCGTGCTGAAAGCCTTGAAAGCCCCGAAGTGGCGGTTTTGTTTTTGCGCGACACGCGAGTTTCCGGCAGCGATGCGCTGACGAAAGTGCCCCTGCCGGTCTGACGTTGTAAATATCCCTCGGCTTCAACTTGTGCATAAGCGGCTTCCACGGTGACGCGTGACAGTTTGAGGTCGGCCGCCAGCATCCGGGAAGAGGGCAGACGTGCTCCTCCAGCCAAAGCGCCGGTATTTATTGCCTGACGCAACGCTGCACACAGCCTGTCCCGTAAACCCGCGGTGGTACCTGACGCTGTGGCTGCCGTGTTTTCGAAAAGCGTAATCAGTGCGGATGGCAGAGGGGACGCGGGCATAATCGGTCTTATTGTTGATCAGGAATTGGCATTAATCATAAGACCAAAAACAGCGATGATGGAACTGTTTTTAGTCCCATCACCTTATGAGGAAGCGTTTATGCAACAAGAGTCTTATGTTTTGGGTTTTGCACCCCCGTCGCCGGAAATCAGCGCGGCTTATCTGTTGTCGAAACTCAGTTTTTATACCGATGCTGCTGATGTCGCTGCGGATTTGCAAAATGAAGTCAGCGGGATTGTGGTTATTGATACCCGTTCTGCTGAACATTATGCGCGCTGTCATGTACCGGGTGCGGTCAGCTTTCCGCATAAACTGATGACGGCAGAAAGCACCCGCGAACTCAGTAAAGAGCAGGTGTATGTGACGTATTGCGACGGGATCGGATGCAACGGTTCAACACAGGGCGCGTACAAACTGGCGACGCTGGGATTCAGGGTGAAGGAAATGATTGGCGGGCTGGATTTTTGGATCCGCGATCAGCACCCGCTGGCGACAGGCGAAGAACGCGGAAACTATTCAAAGGCACAGGCCCCTGATGATTGCGGCTGCGTTTAAAACACGATCCACAGCAGGATCACGACGACCACGAACGCAATAAACAGCAGCGGTTTGCCGCCAATCGCCTGCATGGAAGGCGGCAACATAGCGATCAGCGGATTCATGATCGGCTGCGGATCGGTGCGCGAAACGGTCGTGAATACATCGTCGGTCTCGTCCGCACGCGGTGAACGATCAACACGCTGGCTGAACAGCACACCGATCAGGTCGCTGATCTGCGCCTGATTGAGCGGTGTAGACAACGTCGCACTGAAGCGGTTATCGGCATATTCGGTCAGCTGATGGATTTCATGCGTACTGGCCGGTTGCTTGAGCACGCTGAGCAGCGTGGTCAGCGTCGGGGCCGTGGTCTGCTGGCTGAGTGAGGCTTTCACCTGCAAGAACTGGCTCAGCACCTGGAAATGTTTTGCCGGGATAGGTTCACCGACTTTAACGCCCACCAGTGTAAACAGCGTTTGCCAGACTTTGACCGGTGCTTCGCCGGTCGCTGCACTGAGACGGGTTACCAGCTGCTGCAGGCTGTTGTGCTCGGCAGGCAGTAAAGGACGGTCTGTGACCGGCGTCTGCTGCGGTTGCGGGATATTCATCTGACGGGTCTGGATCAGGTCCAGCACCTGTTGCAGCTGCGAATGCGTCAGCTGGCTCAGTACGGTGTGCCCGAAATTCTGGCGGATAAAATCACTGACTGCCTGACGGTTATTGCCCTGCGGCAACAGTTCGGTCAGTTGCACCATCAGCTGGCGCGAGGCGTGGCTGTCCTGCGCCTGAGTCAGCTTTCCCTGTAACAGGCTTTCAGCCTGCGGGAACTGCTGTGAGGTGATTTCTGCGCCATGCGGCAGCGAAAGCTCGTGGCGCAGGCTGGCCCAGATTTCAGCGGATTTGACCGGCATCAGTGCCATGAGCTTGACGATCAGTTTTTCCAGCGTCGTGCGCTGTACCGGTGTTAATGGCAGCTCAGCGCCTGTTTTTGCAGGAACGGTTTGACCCTGTGGTTGTGTTCTGTTGTCGCCAACCGGCATACCCGGGCCGCTCAAAGGTTGCATATCACCGTCCTTCGCTGGAAATTAAAAACGTCACTTAAACTTAAGGTTAATAAACTCAGGTTAAAAGTAACAAGTACGGCGCAGAGCGCGGAAGCGCCTCATCATACCTGCAAAGTGTTTTCACCGACACCGTGAAAAGCTGACTGGCGGAGATTCCTGAAGATATTGTTGCTTAAAACAGCGGGCGAAAACGTATTGCGGGGCGCGAAAGCGAAAAGCAGAAAGAAACGCCATCCTTTTTCCGGATGGCGCAATGGTTTAACCGAGGTCTTTTTGTGTCGCAGGTGGCTTGCGGGAGTAAAGCGGTTTACGTAAACGCTGCGCGAGGATCACACCGGCAAGCGTGATACCACCGCCGATCAGATGATAGCTGTGCAGCTGTTCGTGCAGGAACAGCACGGCGATCACCGCCGTGAAAATTGGCGACAGGTTCATGAAAATAGACGCTTTATTGGCACCAAGTCGGATAACGCCCTGGATCCACAGGAAAGGAGCAATAATCGACGCCGGGATCCCGGCGAACAGCACCAGCGGAATATTATGTGCGTTCAGGCTGACATCACTGGCGAGCAGGAAGTTGGGCAACAGCAGCAACACGCCGAAAATGATCTGCACATACAACGATTGCCAGTTCGGCAGCGGTATCGCCCAGCGCTTGGTTAATACGCCGTACAACGCATAAGACGCAGACGCGGCGAACATCATCAGTTCTCCCTTGCCGATGCCGTGCTGCAACAGCTGCGATGGATCACCCGCACTCACCAGCCACAATAAGCCGCCGAGTGAAATAATACTGCCCAGTGCGACGCCGACGGTAGGGACGATGCGCAGCACCACCAGACCAATCAGCACGGTCAGCAATGGGATCAGCGAATTGAGGATCCCCATAAACAGCGCGCTGACGCTGTGGGCGGCGTAATACGCCAGACTCTGGTACAGCACCATACCCAGCAGACCGAGGATCAGCAGTTTCCACCAGTATTGTTTTACCGCTTGCAGGTTACGCAGCAGGCCGGGCAGCACAAATGGGGTCAGCGTTAATAAAGCCAGCAGCCAGCGGTAGAACGAAATGGCCGCCGGATCGATCGCGGAAGCCGAGGCTTTACTCACCACCGCATTCAGCGACCAGATGAGTACAGCAAAAAGAGGAAACAGCGCATTCATTGATTATTATCCCTGAGTAAATCGTCACGCTAGTGTACGGTTGTCTTATTTCTTCGATATAACGATAATCAGACAACACATCGCGCAATTCAGACAACCCTCGCGCGTGTCACAGACAAAAGGTTTTTATGCTTTCTCCCCGTACAGCGCCTCCCCGTTATTATCCGCCACTGCCCGAGAAAATGCCGGTCACGCTGCTTTTTCGCGGCGAGATTGTGGAAGGGAATTCCGAATATGTGCGTCATTCACATCCGTGGAGCCAGATTATTTGCGTGAAATCCGGCGTTCTCGCCATGCTGGTCAACGGCCAGCGCTATCTGGCTCCGCGTGAATTCGCCATCTGGGTACCTGCCGGGGTTGAGCATTCAAGCTATAACCGCAAGACCACGCGTTTTTGTGCCATCGATATTGCGCCGGAACTCGATACGGATTTGCCCGCTGAGCCTTGCCTGCTGACACCGACGGCCATTTTTAATGCCATTGCCGATGATTGTTTCTCGCGAAATATGACCGAGCCGCAAACTGAAGCGGACCTGCGCATGTGCCGCGTTTTGCTGGATCAAATCAGTCTGGCACCGCGACAAAATACCTATTTACCGACGTCTGAAAATAAGCTGCTGGCACCGGTTCTGAATGCGCTGGAGAAAAACCCGGCGGATAATACGTCGCTGGCGCAGTGGGCAAAGCAGGTCTATACCACCGAACGCACTCTCTCGCGGCGCTGTCAGCAGGAACTGGGGATGAGCTTTGCACAGTGGCGTCAGCGGTTGCGTTTTCTGCATTCGATCTCTCTGCTCGAGCAGGGTAAAACGGTGCACGACGTCTCGCTCGATCTGGGTTACAGCTCGTCTTCGGCGTTTATCGCCATGTTCCAGCAGATTTCCGGCACGACGCCGCAGCGTTTTCGTAACGACAGGTAAAGCTGTGCCCTGAAAGTTGGGATCTGCCCCCGTATCGTGGCAAAATCAATGCCCTCTTTATTTTCTATTCTTTCTTTAGGCCATGCTGCCGGAGACAAACGTGAAAATCCTGGTTGATGAAAATATGCCGTATGCCGTCGAGCTTTTTAGCCGACTGGGGAACGTGCAGGCCGTTCCTGGTCGTCCCATCCCGCAAGATGCCCTGAATGATGCCGATGCGCTGATGGTGCGTTCTGTGACGAAAGTGAACGAGAGTTTGCTGGCGGGAAAACCGGTGAAATTTGTGGGGACCGCCACCGCGGGCACCGATCACGTTGATGATGCATGGCTGGCCAGCGCCGGGATTGGTTTCTCTGCGGCGCCGGGCTGTAATGCCATTGCCGTTGTGGAATATGTTTTCTCATCTTTGCTGATCCTTGCCCAGCGCGACGGTTTCCAGCTGCGCGACAAAACGGTCGGAATTATCGGCGTCGGTAACGTGGGATCACGCCTGAATGCCCGCCTCGAAGCGCTGGGTGTGCGCACGTTATTGTGCGATCCGCCGCGTGCTGACCGTGGCGATGCCGGTGAGTTCTGGCCGCTGGAAAAACTGGTGGCAGAAGCGGATATCCTGACTTTCCATACGCCGCTGAATATGTCCGGCCCTTATGCGACGCATCATCTGGTGGATGCGGATTTGCTGGCGCGTCTGCCCGCGGATCGCATTCTGATCAACGCCTGTCGCGGCGAAGTGGTGGATAACGCGGCACTGCTCGATGCGCTGAGCGGCAATAAAAAACTGACCGCCGTGCTGGATGTCTGGGAACCTGAACCAGATTTATCGCTGGCGCTGCTGGATAAAGTCGCCATTGGCACCGCTCATATTGCCGGTTACAGCCTGGAAGGCAAAGCGCGCGGCACCACGCAGGTGTTTGAAGCATTCAGCCAGTTTATCGGTCAGCCACAAACCGTGCCGCTGGAATCCTTACTTCCGGCGCCGGAATTTGCCGAAGTGACGCTGAGTGGCGCACTGAGCGAAGCCAAACTGCTGCGTCTTATTCACTTAGTGTATGATGTGCGCCGCGATGACCGGCCTTTGCGCCGTGTCGCCGGGAAACCGGGTGAATTCGACAAGCTGCGTAAGTTCTATGAAGAACGTCGTGAGTGGTCATCTTTACGGGTGATTTGCGACGATGCAGCCACCGCTGATGTGCTGAAAAAACTGGGTTTCAACAGCCAGTTAGGTTGAGTTGAGCGACGACTTAACGCAGCCTTACGCTTTTTCATCTGCAGTGATGCGATAAATATTTTGAATAGCCGGGCGGTGAATATTCATCGCCCCTTTGTATTTTGTACTTTTATTTCTGGAGAATACCAACATGTCTGATGGCTGGAATATTGCGCTGCTTGGCGCAACGGGCGCAGTCGGTGATGCGTTACTGGAATTATTGGCTGATCGTCAGTTCCCGGTTGGTGAGCTCTTCCCGCTGGCAAGTGAGCGCAGCGCCGGTCAGACCGTGCGTTTTAACGGCAAAAGCCTGCGCGTGCAGCAGGCGTCTGAATTCGACTGGTCGCAGGTTCAGCTGGCATTTTTTGTTGCCGGTTCTGAAGCCTCTGCGCTTTATGCCGAAGAAGCGGCAAATCAGGGCTGTCTGGTGATCGACAGCAGCGGTCTGTTCTCCCTTGAACACGACATTCCTCTGGTGGTGCCGGGTGTGAATCCGGATGCGCTGTCGCATTATCGCAACCGCAACATCGTGGCCGTGGCTGACAGCCTGACCAGCCAGTTGCTGACTGCCATTAAACCGCTGACCGAACAGGCCGGTTTGTCCCGTCTGCACGTTACTTCTCTGCTTTCCGTTTCAGCGCTGGGTAAAGCCGCGGTTGACGATCTGGCCGGTCAGAGCGCGCGTCTGCTGAACGGTATTCCGGCAGAAGAAGGTATTTTCAGCAAGCAGCTGGCTTTCAACCTCTTACCGCTGGTGAGCGATGAAGAGGGCAGCGTGCGTCAGGAACGTCGTCTGGTTGATCAGGTACGTAAAGTGTTGCAGGACGAGGGTCTGCCGATTTCCGTCAGCTGTGTGCAGTCGCCGGTATTCTACGGTCATGCGCAGGTGGTGCATCTCGAAGGTCTGCGTCCGCTGTCGGCGGAAGAAGCACGTGCTGAACTTGAGCGCATTGATGACATTAATCTCAGCGATGAAGATGATTTCCCGACTCAGGTCAGCGACGCCTCCGGCAACGCCAATCTGAGCATTGGTTGTATTCGTAATGATTACGGCATTCCTGAGTTGCTGCAATTCTGGTCAGTGGCTGACAACGTTCGTTTCGGCGGCGCGCTGATGGCGGTGGAAACCGCCGAGAAGCTGATTAACGAGTACTGGTACTGATTATGTCCGAAGAAGTTATCGCTGACGTCGGTGCGGCTCCGGTCGCCGGACGTGTGGCGTTAGGCGTTGAATATAATGGCAGCGCGTATTTTGGCTGGCAGCGTCAGCAGGGCGTGGCCAGTGTGCAGGAATGTCTGGAAAAAGCGCTGAGCCGTGTGGCCAATACGCCGATTGTGGTGTTCTGCGCCGGGCGAACTGACGCCGGTGTCAGTGCCACCGGACAGGTGGTGCATTTTGATACGCCGGTTCTGCGTAAAGATGCCGCCTGGACGATGGGTGTAAATACCCATCTGCCAAAGGACATTGCGGTTCGCTGGTGCGCAAACGTGAGCGAGGATTTCCACGCCCGTTTCAGTGCCACCGCCCGCCGGTATCGTTACGTTATTTACAATAACCGCTACCGTTCAGCGATTTTGCACACTGGCGTGACCCATGTGCATATGCCGCTGGACGTGGAAAAAATGCAGCTGGCCGGGCAGGCGTTACTGGGCGAAAACGATTTCACGTCTTTCCGCGCATCTCAATGCCAGTCGCGTACGCCGTGGCGTTATGTCATGCATCTCAACGTCAGCCGTCACGGTAATTACGTGGTGGTGGACATCAAAGCGAATGCCTTTGTGCATCATATGGTGCGCAATATTGTCGGCAGTCTGGTTGAGATTGGTGCGGGCAATCAGCCGGTGGGCTGGATGTCAGAATTGCTGGCGGCGAAAGATCGTAATCTCGCGGCGGCGACGGGCAAGCCTGAAGGTTTGTATCTGGTGTCTGTTGATTATCCTGAGAAATTTGCATTACCTCAGGTGAATATGGGGCCACTGTTCCTGGAAGATTAAGGGACACTTTTAACGTTTATCGCATTAACGTTTATCAATACAGCGTTTTTGACCAGGAAGAGGTGGAGGATCTAATGGGCTTTATTCACTTTGTCATTGATTTCATTTTGCATATTGATGTGCATTTAGCGGAACTGGTTGCGCAGTATGGCATCTGGGTATACGGCATTTTATTCCTGATTTTATTCTGCGAAACGGGTCTGGTGGTCACGCCGTTCCTGCCGGGGGATTCGCTGCTGTTTGTGGCGGGTGCGCTGGCGGCATTACCCAGCAATGATCTCAATGTTCACGTGATGGTCGCACTGATGGCGATTGCGGCGATCGTGGGTGATGCGGTGAATTACACTATCGGTCGGGTATTTGGTGAACGTCTGTTCAGTAATCCGGACTCAAAGATTTTTCGTCGCAGTTATTTGGACAAGACGCACAAGTTTTACGAGAAACATGGCGGCAAAACGATTATTCTTGCGCGCTTCGTGCCGATCGTCCGCACGTTTGCGCCGTTCGTGGCCGGTATGGGACATATGTCCTACCGTCATTTTGCTGCATATAACGTGATTGGTGCGCTGGTTTGGGTGCTGTTATTTACCTATGCTGGCTACCTTTTCGGCGATCTGCCGATTGTTCAGGAAAATCTGAAATTACTGATCGTCGCTATCATCGTAGTGTCAATCCTGCCAGGTGTGGTTGAAATCTGGCGGCACAAACGCGCAGCGGCGAAAGAAAAGCGTCAGCAGGATTAATCTCTGACGATTTTTTGTGCGAGCGCTTTAAAATTTAAGGCATTAAACCTGAGGGTAAGACCAGTTTTTTATCCACAGTGTCTGGCCGTTATGGTTTAATGAGCGACAATTTATGGTCTGTTCCTGCGAACAACCCTTCTGTGGCGCGGTGTGTGAGATTTTTTATCACCCCGCATACAGGCGATTTTGGGTAGGTTTCAGGGGACTTGTTACAGCATGAACAGCGGACTGGCTTCGGCCGGGTTCAAACAGAAAGGTTATCGATGAGCTGGATTGAACGAATTCTTAGTAAGAGCACTGACTCGCAAACCCGTAAGGCAAGCATTCCTGAGGGCGTCTGGACTAAATGCGACAGCTGCGGGCAGGTTCTTTACCGCGCCGAGCTTGAGCGCAACCTCATGGTGTGCCCTAAGTGCGACCACCATATGCGCCTTACCGCGCGTATGCGTCTGTCCACTTTCATGGACGAGGGCAGTGAGGTTGAATTAGGCAGCGAGCTTGAGCCTAAAGATGTTCTGAAGTTTAAAGATTCCAAGAAATATAAAGATCGTCTGGTGGCTGCTCAGAAAGAAACCAACGAAAAAGATGCACTGATCGTCATGAAAGGCACCCTGTACGGTATGCCAATTGTGGTGGCATCTTTTGAATTTGCTTTCATGGGCGGTTCAATGGCTTCTGTTGTGGGTGCGCGTTTCGTACGTGCCGTCGAACAGGCGCTGGAAGATAACTGTCCTCTGGTGTGTTTCTCTGCCAGTGGCGGCGCACGTATGCAGGAAGCGCTGATGTCGCTGATGCAGATGGCGAAAACCAGTGCAGCATTGGCGAAATTACAGGAACGCGGCCTGCCGTACATTTCTGTACTGACTGACCCAACCATGGGCGGTGTGTCTGCCAGTCTGGCGATGTTGGGTGACATTAACGTCGCTGAGCCGAAAGCATTGATCGGTTTCGCCGGTCCACGTGTTATCGAGCAAACCGTACGTGAAAAACTGCCGCCGGGCTTCCAGCGCAGTGAGTTTCTGATCGAGAAAGGTGCGATTGATATGATCGTACGTCGTCCGGATATGCGCGCCAAACTGGGCAGCGTTCTGGCGAAGCTGACCGGACATCCGGAGCCGAATGTGGTTGACGTCCATGTTCCTGTCAACGGTTCTGCCGCTGACAACCAGGACGCCTGATCGAACAGGGTAAAAGCCGGTCAGTGAGTCGGGCGGCCATCTGATGTTGTGCCGCCCGCTGTTTCTTTGCAAAACAGGCAGCCCGTGCTTTTACTCTGTCGGTGAATTCTGACAAAGAGGGCATTGCCTGCTTTCACAGTCTGGTGATGTAGTGTCGAAGTGAACCTGATAAGGTTGAACGGGACTCATGCAAAATCAACTTATTCCCCAAGCCACGTCGCCTTTGGCCACGTGGCTTTATTATCTCGAACATCTCCATTCTCAGGCCATAGAGCTTGGCCTTGACCGGGTCAGAGCGGTTGCCGAAAAACTCGATTTACTGACTCCTGCGCCGCGTGTTTTCACCGTAGCCGGAACCAACGGTAAAGGCACGACCTGCGCGACACTTGAATCTGTCCTGATGGCTGCCGGATACCGTGTGGGTGTTTACAGTTCCCCGCATCTGGTGCGTTATACCGAGCGTGTGCGTATTCAGGGCGAAGAGTTGCCGGAATCTGCGCACTGCGAATCTTTTGCGGTACTCGAAGCCGGGCGGGGCGATATTTCTCTGACCTATTTCGAATATGGCACATTGTCGGCATTGCATCTGTTTAAACAGGCTAAGCTGGATGTGGTTATCCTTGAAGTCGGTCTGGGCGGGCGTCTGGATGCGACCAATATTGTTGATGCCAGCGTGTCTGTCGTCACCAGTATTGCCCTCGATCACACTGACTGGCTGGGTTCTGACCGTGAAAGCATTGGTCGCGAAAAGGCCGGAATTTTCCGTGCTGGTAAACCTGCTGTAGTCGGTGAGCCGGATATGCCTCAATCTATTGCTGACGTCGCACAGGAAAAACAGTCTGATTTATACCGCCGCGGTGTGAACTGGCATTTTTCTGCTGATGCAGGATGCTGGCGCTGGGCGGCACTCGACGCCGGTAAAGAAGTGAATATTCTGGATGCTTTGCCGTTGCCTAATGTGCCGCTGGCGAATGCGGCGACCGCGCTGGCAGCACTGCATTATTCCGGTCTGAATGTTCCTGAAGCCGCACTCCGCAGCGGCTTACAGCGCGCTGCGCTGCCGGGGCGTTTCCAGACGGTGAGTGAGTCGCCGCGACTCATACTGGATGTCGCACACAACCCGCATGCCGCCGCTTATCTGGCTGGACGCCTGGCTGAACAGCCACGTAATGGCGGCAAGGTGCGCGCCGTCGTCGGAATGTTGAAAGACAAAGATATTGCCGGTACGCTGGCTTGTCTGTCGCCTCAGGTCGATGAATGGTATTGCGCACCGCTGGAAGGCCCGCGCGGTGCCAGCGTTGCCGAACTGACGGTACATTTACCTCAGGCACGCCCATTTGATGATGTGGAGTCTGCCTGGAGACAGGCTATGCAGGAGGCGGCTCCTCAGGATATTGTGATTGTCTGCGGCTCGTTTCATACCGTAGCTCACGTAATGGATGCTATAGACACGGGGAAAACCAGTGGCAAGTAAGTTTCAAAATCGTCTGGTCGGGACCATTATTCTGGTGGCGCTGGGCGTCATCATTCTGCCCGGTTTACTCGACGGCAAGAAAAAGCATTACGAAGACGAATTTGCGTCGATTCCCCTGGTGCCAAAACCGGGTGATGTTGAGGAACAGGATTCGGTGCCTCCGGTAACGCAATCGCTGCCTGCTCAGCCACCGGAAGGGGCAGATCAGTCCATGACGGGCGGGCAGAACACTGACAGTTCTGCCAACAACACCAACGCCGCCAATCATGGCAATGTGGCACCGGGTAATACCACGGTGGAATCGCAGCCGCCGGTCACCACGATACCTGAACAGAAAAAACCGGTGCAGACGGCTCCGGTCAAACCTGTACAGCAGAAGCCGAAAACGATTGAGCCTAAGCCGATGGTGGAAGCAAAACCGACGGTAAAACCTAAACCTGTTGAACAGCCGAAGCCGGTTGAGCAGCCTAAAGCGGTTGCCGAGCAGCCAAAACCTGTTGAGCAACCTAAACCTGCGGCGGAAGAGAAAGCACCGGCAGGGCAGTCGTATGTTGTGCAGTTGGGTGCGCTGAAGAACGCCGCGAAAGCCAATGAGATTGTGGCCAATCTGCGGTTGTCTGGTTTCCGTGCTTACACAGTGCCTGCAACACCGGTACAGGGGCAGATCACGCGCCTGTATGTGGGGCCTGATGCATCGAAGCAGAAACTTGAAGCGTCACTTCCGCAATTGCAACAGCTGAGCGGATTAGGCGGGCAGGTTCGGGCATACAGCGCTCACTGACCCTGCGCACTTGAAGCCGCAGCTGTGTTCGCTGCAATCGAGGACCCGAATCACTGACTAATGTCAGCTCATCGGGATCCTCTCATTTGCTGCCTTGCTACAACTCCAATTGCCTGGGTCTGATAATGATAAATACCACGGAGGGCACAAGCGATTTGTGCCCTTTTTCTATAAGATCCTCTGGTTGGGTTTTTATAGGTTTATGCTGCGATTGAGGTTTTTTTAATCGCTATTATTAATTTGTCTGGCCGGCAGATTTCCCCTACGCAAACGTTTTCTTTTTCTGTTAGAATTCGCCGCGAACTGGATGCCGGGGTAGACGTGACTGGATTAGACACTGGAATAGTTAATGGTCTGGATTGATTACGTCATTATTGCGGTTATCGGATTTTCTGCTTTAGTCAGTTTGATCCGTGGTTTTGTTCGCGAGGCTTTATCGCTGGTAACCTGGGCTTGCGCCTTCTTTGTTGCCAGCCATTATTACCCTTATCTCGCCATCTACTTCACGCGTTTCGAAGATGAGTTAGTTCGAAACGGGATCGCAATTGCCATCTTGTTCATCGCGACGTTGATCGTAGGTGCAATTGTCAACTATGTGATCAGTTCGCTGGTGGAAAAAACCGGTTTGTCCGGCACTGACAGGGTGTTAGGTGTGTGCTTCGGCGCACTGCGCGGGGTGTTAATCGTCTCTGCGATGCTGTTCTTCCTGGATACCTTCACCAGTTTTTCACAAAGTGAAGACTGGAAACAATCCCAGTTGATCCCACAATTCAGTTATATCATCAGGTGGTTCTTTGACTACCTGCAGAGCACGTCGAGTTTCTTGCCAAAACATATTTAGTTCTGGCAGCGCTGAAGAGGAAAAGACAACATGTGCGGTATTGTCGGTATCGCCGGTTTCATGCCGGTAAACCAGTCGATTTATGACGCGTTAACGGTGTTACAACACCGTGGGCAGGATGCCGCAGGCATCGTCACCATTGATGCCAATAATAACTTCCGTTTACGGAAAGCGAATGGCCTGGTGAAGGATGTTTTCGAAGCCCGCCATATGCAACGCTTACAGGGCAACATGGGTATTGGCCATGTGCGCTACCCAACGGCTGGCAGTTCCAGCGCTTCAGAAGCTCAACCTTTTTACGTCAACTCTCCGTTCGGCATCACCCTTGCGCATAACGGTAACCTGACCAATGCTCACGAATTGCGAAGCAACCTGTTCGAAGGTCAGCGCCGCCATGTGAACACCACTTCCGATTCTGAAATCCTGCTCAATATCCTGGCGAGTGAACTGGATCGTTTCCAGCATTACCCGCTGGAAGCCGATAACATTTTCGCTGCGGTTGCCGCGGTGAATTTGAAAATCCGTGGCGCTTACGCCTGTGTGGCGATGATCATCGGTCACGGCATGCTGGCGTTCCGTGACCCGCACGGTATCCGTCCGCTGGTTATCGGTAAGCGTACGCTGGAAGGTGGCCGTAATGAGTACATGGTGGCATCTGAAAGTGTGGCACTCGATACATTAGGTTTTGAGTTCCTGCGTGACGTTGCGCCAGGCGAAGCGGTGTACATCACCGAAAAAGGCCAGCTCTACACCCGCATGTGTGCTGAAAATCCTCAGTACAATCCGTGCCTGTTCGAGTACGTGTATTTCGCGCGTCCTGACTCCTTCATCGACAAGATTTCCGTCTACAGCGCCCGTGTTCGTATGGGTGAAAAGCTGGGCGCGAAAATTGCCCGTGAATGGGAAGATCTGGACATCGACGTGGTCATTCCTATCCCGGAAACCTCCTGCGATATCGCGCTGGAAATCGCCCGTATCCTGAATAAACCGTACCGCCAGGGTTTTGTGAAAAACCGCTACGTGGGCCGTACCTTTATCATGCCGGGACAGCAGGAACGTCGTAAATCGGTACGCCGTAAACTGAATGCCAACCGTGCTGAATTCCGCGATAAAAACGTGCTGCTGGTGGATGACTCCATCGTGCGCGGCACCACCTCTCAGCAGATTGTTGAGATGGCGCGTGAAGCGGGTGCGAGACGTGTTTATCTGGCGTCAGCGGCGCCGGAAATTCGTTTCCCGAACGTCTACGGTATCGATATGCCAAGTGCCAATGAACTGATTGCGCATGGCCGTGAAGTCAGCGAAATCAATCAGATGATTGGTGCTGATGCGTTGATTTTCCAGGATCTGAGCGACCTGATCGCCGCAGTGAAAGAAGACAATACCGACATCGAGAAATTTGAATGTTCAGTCTTCGACGGTGTTTACGTCACTAAAGACGTTGACCAGAACTATCTGGAATACCTCGAAGCCCTGCGTAACGACGATGCTCAGGCATTGCGTGGTCAGCAGGAAGCTGAAAACCTTGAGATGCACAACGAAGGCTGATTAGCCGGTTGCTGACATCCGCATAAACGCGTCCCTCCGGTGAACAACCGGGCGGGCGCGTTTTTTTATGTCTGGATTTATGTCAGTATTGGCAGCATAAGGTCTGGTAACATTTTCTAAGGCAGTGTTCATGAAACGACTTATCGTCGGTATTTCCGGCGCCAGCGGCGCAATTTATGGTGTCAGGCTTTTGCAGGTATTGCAGAGCGTGCCTGATATCGAAACTCATCTGGTGATGAGCAATGCCGCCCGCCAGACGCTGACCCTGGAAACCGATCTCTCCCTGCGCGATGTGCAGGCGCTGGCAGATGTGGTGCATGATTCACGTGATATCGCTGCCAGCATTTCTTCCGGCTCATTCAAAACAGCAGGTATGGTGATTTTACCCTGCTCAATCAAAACGCTTTCCGGTATCGTGAACAGTTACACCGACGGCCTGCTGACCCGTGCAGCGGACGTGGTGCTTAAAGAACGCCGCCGTCTGGTGTTATGCGTGCGTGAAACGCCGCTGCATCTCGGGCATTTACGACTCATGACCCAGGCCGCTGAGCTAGGCGCTATTATTATGCCGCCGGTTCCGGCGTTTTATCACCGCCCGACATCTGTCGAAGATATTATCGATCAGACTGTAAACCGGGTGATTGATCAGTTTGATATTGAGCTCCCTGAAGACTTATTTGTTCGATGGCAGGGCAGTCGTTAATCTTTCTTCTCCCAATCCGCACTCATTTCGCGCAGTTCGGTTACATTGCACCAACAATGATCACAAATTGATTCATTAAGGTGCAGTGTTCGCCACCCCTTCAGCTATTCTTTCTTCAGACCTTTGAAAACTTTCATTATCCCGATGCTTTTTTGACCGGTTTTCGTTCTCTCACAGCGGAAAGTGGCTATGCTGAGAAACGGCACGAAAAGTGCATGAGAAAATCTGGCAAAAAGCCATTTGCATCGTTCAGCAAACTATAAAAAGACGTTCATTCACGCACACACAACCACAACAGATGAATAATCACTGAGGCTAATGTATGAAAAAGTTGTTCAAGGTTCTTCCGCTGGTTCTGGTCTTAGCCAGTGCAGGTAGTGCATTTGCTGCCGCGCCTAAAGCAATTAATATCGGTACTGATCCGACTTACGCCCCATTTGAATCAAAAGACTCCAGCGGCAAGCTGGTTGGCTTTGATATCGACCTGGCTAACGAAATGTGTAAACGTGCAGCCATCAAATGTACTTATGTTGAAAGTGATTTCGATGCACTGATCCCTTCCCTGAAAGCCAAAAAAATTGATGCGATTATTTCCTCATTATCCATCACTGAAAAACGTCAGCTGGAAATTGATTTCACTGAAAAACTATATGCCGCTAACGCCCGTCTTATCGCGCCTAAAGGCTCCAAAATTCTGCCTACTCTGGATGCCCTGAAAGGCAAAAACGTTGGCGTATTGCAGGGTTCCACTCAGGAAGCCTATGCCAACGCACAATGGCAGCCAAAAGGCATCAACGTAGTGGCTTACCAGAACCAGGATCTGATTTATGCAGATCTGGCATCTGGTCGCCTGGACGCAGCATTTCAGGATGAAGTGGCAGGCAGCGAAGGCTTCCTGAAACAGTCTGCGGGCAAAGACTATGCGTTTGCAGGCCCTTCAGTGAAAGACGATAAATTCTTTGGCGTGGGCACCGGCATGGGTCTGCGCAAGAATGAAACCGACCTGAAAGACGCACTGAACAAGGCGTTTGACAGCATGCGTAAAGACGGGACTTACGACAAACTGGCGAAAAAATACTTCGATTTTGACGTTTACGGCGGCTGATTTGCGCTGTGAGATGAGCCAAAGGGAGCGGTTTGCCGCTCCCTGCGGTTCTGACGCAGGTTGCCGTTTTGCCTGCGCAGGGATCCATTAAAGACAGGAAAAAACCATGCTGTATGGGTATTCCCAGGTAATTATCCAGGGCACGTTGGTGACACTGGAGCTGGCGATTTCGTCAGTTATTTTAGCGCTGGTGATAGGGCTTATCGGGGCTGGTGGGAAACTGTCGAAGAGCCGGATTATTTCTGGTTTTTTTGGTTGCTATACCACGCTTATCCGCGGCGTACCTGATCTGGTATTGATGTTATTAATTTTTTACGGTTTGCAGATTGCTCTCAACAGCCTGACCGAATCCATCGGCATGTCGCAGATTGATATCGACCCGATGAGCGCCGGTATCATCACGCTGGGCTTTATTTACGGCGCTTATTTCACAGAGACGTTCCGTGGCGCGTTTATGGCGGTTCCGCGCGGGCAAATCGAAGCGGCGACCGCATTTGGTTTCAGCGGCTCACAAATTTTCCGTCGAATTCTGTTCCCGGCCATGATGCGTTTTGCGCTGCCGGGTATTGCCAACAACTGGCAGGTTATCCTCAAAGCCACTGCGCTGGTGTCATTGCTCGGTCTGAATGACGTGGTCAAAGCCACGCAGCTGGCCGGTAAAGGCACGTATCAGCCGTTCTACTTTGCGATTGTAGCGGGTGTGGTTTATCTGATTTTCACCACGCTGTCGAACGGCGTGCTGGTATGGCTTGATCGCCGTTATTCGCTGGGTGTGAAGAGGGCTGATCTATGATCGAGATTTTACAACAGTACGGAATGTCCCTGCTCTACAGCGACGGCTACCGTTTCACCGGTCTGGCGATCACCCTGTGGTTACTGATCAGCTCCGTCGTTATCGGCGGGTTACTGGCAGTGCCGATGGCCGTGGGGCGCGTGTCTTCCAACAAATTCATCCGCTACCCGATCTGGTTGTATACCTACGTTTTCCGCGGAACACCGCTGTATGTCCAGTTGCTGGTGTTTTATTCCGGGATGTACAGCCTGGAAATCGTGCGTGGCACAGACTTTCTCAATGCCTTCTTCCGCAGCGGACTGAACTGTACGATTCTGGCGCTGACGCTCAATACCTGCGCGTACACCACCGAGATTTTTGCCGGTGCGATCCGTTCTGTTCCGCACGGTGAAATTGAAGCGGCCAATGCCTACGGATTCTCACGCTTTAAACTGTATACCTGCATTATTTTGCCGTCGGCATTACGCACAGCGCTGCCTGCATACAGTAATGAAGTCATTCTGATGCTGCATTCCACCGCGCTGGCGTTTACCGCCACGGTACCGGACGTGCTGAAAATCGCCCGCGACATCAACTCGGCGACCTATCAGCCGTTTTATGCTTTCGGGATCGCAGCAGTGATTTATCTTTGTGTTTCTTTTGTCCTGATTGGTCTGTTCCGCAAGGCGGAAAAACGCTGGCTGGCGCATGTTAAGCCTCAGTCTGCCCATTAAAAAAGCCAACCAATAATTATTGCGGATAAAAACTATGCCAGAAAACAAATTAGCGGTTCTCGATCTCCACAAGCGCTATGGCGACCATGAAGTGCTGAAAGGCGTTTCTTTGTCTGCCAATGCGGGTGATGTGATCAGTATTATCGGCTCATCAGGATCCGGAAAAAGTACCTTCCTGCGCTGCATTAACTTTCTTGAGAAACCAAGCGAAGGTTCGATCAGCGTCAATAATCAGGATATCCGCATGGTGCGCGACACCGACGGTCAGCTGAAAGTGTTTGATAAAAAACAGCTGCAACTGCTGCGTACCAAACTGACGATGGTGTTCCAGCATTTCAACCTGTGGAGTCACATGACGGTGCTGGAAAACGTTATGGAAGCGCCGGTGCAGGTGCTGGGGTTAAGCAAAGCGGAAGCGCGTGAACGTGCGGTGAAGTATCTCGATAAAGTGGGCATTGACGCCCGCGCACAGGGTAAGTATCCGGTGAATTTGTCAGGTGGTCAGCAACAGCGCGTGTCTATTGCCCGTGCGCTGGCGATGGAACCGGAAGTGCTGTTGTTTGATGAACCGACTTCCGCGCTCGATCCTGAACTGGTTGGCGAAGTGCTGCGTATTATGCAAAAACTGGCAGAGGAGGGGAAAACCATGGTGGTGGTAACGCATGAAATGGAGTTTGCCCGTCATGTCTCCAGCCACGTTATTTTCCTGCATCAGGGCGTGATTGAAGAGCAGGGCGATCCTTCCGAAGTCTTTGGCAGACCGAAAAGTGCCCGCCTGCAACAGTTCCTTTCAGGTGCGTTGAAGTAACATCCGTACGCTCCTCCCCTTCACAGGGGGAGGAGCAAGATAAAAAGCGAGTCGAATCAACCTTTCGCTGCCAGCAGGCAAAGCTGAACGGTGAGTTCATAGGATTTCACAAATGAATTCACCGGCAGGAACTCGAATTTCGAGTGGAAATTATGCGCGCCGGTAAAGTAGTTCGGCGTCAGTAAACCTTTGGCTGACAGCGCTGCACCGTCGGTGCCGCCGCGCATCGGGATCACTTTTGGCTCAACGCCGATCTCTTTCAAACCTGCAAAGATCAGATCAATCGCCCGGCGATCTTCACCGATGGCGCTGCTGATATTGCTGTAGGTGTCACTGATCTCAACCGAGACTTTCGCCGTCGGATACTGCGCGGCAATCTCTTTCGCGACATCATGAATTTTTTGCTTACGTGCTGCAAAACTGGCGCTGTCGAAATCACGAATGGAGGCTTTCAGTTCAGCGCCTTGCTGCGACGCGCTCATGCCATTGAACCAGACATAACCTTCCCGGCCTTCGGTGTTTTCAGGCGTTTCTGCACGGTCAAAATGACTGATGAAATCCTGTGCCATCAGCAGCGGATTCACCAGCACGTCTTTTGCTGACATCGGATGCGCGGTTACGCCGGTAAAGGTGATTTCCGCCGCCGCTGCGTTAAAGTTTTCGTAAACTACTTCCCCGAGTTCGCAGCAGTCGATGGTGTAAGCGAAATCCACATCGAAGCGCGCAAGATCCAGCGCCTTGGCGCCGCGCAGTCCGATTTCTTCGTCCGGCACAAACGCCACCACGATATCGCCGTATTCCTGCTCAGCAGTCAGGTTTTCCAGCAATGTCATCACAACAGTCACCGCCGCTTTGTTATCCGCACCCAGCACGCTGGTGCCGTCGCTGAAAATAATGTCTTCGCCTTTGTACGGCAGGATTTCAGGGCGCTCGGCAGGGCGCAGCCAGATATCTTTTTCACTATTGAGGCACACATCTTCGCCGGTAAAACGCAACGTCTGCGGGTGAATGTCCGGGCGCAGGCCGACATCCACGGTATCAATATGCGTGATGAAACCGATGCGCGGACCACCTTTTTTGGTACCGGATTTCACTGCTGTCACTGTCGCGTATTCGTCGATCTGAATGTTTTCCAGACCGAGCTGGTGCAGCTCATCGGCCAGTAAGCGCGCCATATCGTGCTGGCCTGGTGTGCTTGGCAGAGTGGTCGCGCTGGCATCACTTTGTGATGTTACGGAGAGATAGCGGTAGAAACGTTCGGTAAGCTGTTTTGCGATTGTTGTCGACATCTTGACCTCTGAATGTGCGCAAATATTGTTCCCTGTTATAAGATTTTCATATATAACAAAGTATTACTACGTGTTATCCAGATGTTAATCTGTTTTTGCTTTATGTTCCACGATGAAGAAGATTTAAACACTCTCCGGACAGGGAAAAAGGGAAAATAATGAAACACAACATATTAAAAATAAGCACAGGTTTACTGGCGCTGGCCATCACAGGTGGCGTTTCTGCAAAAACGCTGGTGTATTGTTCTGAAGGTTCGCCTGAGCAATTCAACCCGCAACTTTACACCTCTGGCACCTCTGTGGATGCCAGCGCGGCGCCAATTTATAACCGTCTGGTGGATTTTAAAATCGGTACCACGGAGCTGATCCCTAGCCTGGCGGAAAGCTGGGATGTCAGTGCGGACGGTAAAACCTATACCTTCCATTTGCGCAAGGGCGTGAAATTCCAAAGCAACAAACTGTTCAAGCCGACGCGCGACTTCAACGCCGACGACGTGATCTTCTCGTTCATGCGCCAGAAAGACGAAAATAACCCGTACCATAAAATTTCCGGCGGCACATACCTGAACTTCGACAGCCTGAAAATGGGTGACCTTATCGGCAGCATTGATAAGGTGGATGACTACACTGTCCGCTTCAATCTGACCCGTCCGGAAGCGCCATTCGTGGCGGATCTGGCGTGGT
This sequence comes from Rahnella sp. ATs2, assembly GCF_051851855.1. Classification (NCBI taxonomy): domain Bacteria; kingdom Pseudomonadati; phylum Pseudomonadota; class Gammaproteobacteria; order Enterobacterales; family Yersiniaceae; genus Rahnella; species Rahnella sp. ATs2. Next base: position 63,216 of record NZ_JBLYPL010000006.1, read on the forward strand.
ATTTCGCATCGATTCTCTCTGCGGAATATGCCGATCAGATGCTTAAAGCCGGCACGCCGGAAAAGGTCGATCAGGATCCTGTCGGAACCGGCCCGTTCGAGCTGATGCAATACCAGAAAGACACGCGTCTGCTGTACAAGGCGTTCCCTGAATACTGGCAGGGCAAATCTAAGATTGACCGTCTGGTGTATACCATCACGCCTGATGCTTCGATGCGTCTTGCTAAACTTGAGAAAAACGAGTGTCAGGTGATGCCGTTCCCGAATCCGGCCGATCTTGAACGTATGCGTGCAAATAAAGACATCAATCTGATGAGCAAGGCTGGCCTTAACACCGGTTTCCTCTCGTTCAACACGCAGAAAGCGCCACTGGATAATGTGAAAGTACGGCAGGCACTGACCATGGCGATTAACAAACCGCAAATCATCGAAGCGGTATTCCATGGCACCGGAACCGTCGCCAAAACGCTGCTGCCGACGGGTGTCTGGAGTTACAACGACAAGCTGGTGGATTACGATTATTCACCGGAGAAAGCCAAAGCCTTGCTGGCCGAAGCGGGAATGCCGAACGGTTTTGATATCGACTTGTGGGCGATGCCGGTTCAGCGTCCCTATAATCCGAATGCCCGTCGCATGGCGGAGATGATCCAGGCGGACTGGGCGAAAATCGGTGTGAAAGCGCACATCGTCAGTTACGAATGGGGCGAATATCAGACCCGTATCCGTAACGGTGAGCACATGGCAGCGCTGATGGGCTGGACGACGGCGAACGGTGACCCGGATAACTTCTTCGGTCCGCTGTTTACCTGTAATGCAGCGAAGGGCGGTTCGAACTCAGCCAAATGGTGTTACGCACCGTTCGATAAGCTGATTACCGAAGCGAAAGAAACCACCGATCATGCAAAACGCGTCGCACTTTACGAGCAGGCGCAGCAGATGATGCACGATCAGGCCCCTGCGGTGATGATTGCCCACTCGACCATTTTCGAACCGGTCCGCAAAGAAGTGACCGGCTATGAAGTGGATCCGTTTGGGAAACATGTTTTTTATCAGGTGGATGTGAAGGAGTAGAACCTGAGGGGGGGAATTGAATTGTGGACGTTTCGGTTTCTCAATAACAGTTCTCACACGAGATATTTCGCCGAAACCGAGCAGAGGGGAAAGGCTTTTCCCCTCTGCACTCCCCTCGCTTTTTCACTGCGCGCTGTCGCTGGAACGAAGGACATGTTCTGATCGTTCTGAGTGTGGCGCAAAATGTCATCGCTCCGCGATTCCCTCATTTCAGGCTTCGAGCCATAGGTCTCGAACCGTTCATTCGGTGCCATTTTTGAGCTCGCCAATCAACATTTCTAAAAGATAAAACCTCTCTGTTTTTGAATTTAAGAACGTGCGGGCGATTCAGAAATCTTGCTGAACGGAGCGGCCTGAAGACCAAGGCTTCAGGACCGAGAGAAGGCACCGCGCAGCGGCAAGATTTCCAGCCTGTCGCAGTGATAGCTGAAACATAGCCAGCGAGCGAAGCGCTTGTTGAAAAAGCGAGGAGGAATCCAAAGGAGGAAAAGCACTTTCCTCCTTTGGGCGGTTTCGGTGCAGAAAGTTAAGTAATCTCAGTTATTAAGAAACCGAAACATCCCCCCCGATCAGTTTTTAAAAAGCGCCAGTACCGCGCCATTGTACCTATGAGAAGCCGAAACATCCCCATCTGGTTGAGCAGGGTGAAGGGCTGCAAGACCCTTCACGCCAGCAAATCCTCCAGTGCTTCCTTCAATTCCTGATGCTTAAATTCAAACCCTGCGGCTTCCAGTCTGCGTGGCACGGCTCGCTGACCTCCCAGCACCAGCACCGCTGATTCACCCATCAGCAAACGAACCACAGGCGCAGGTGCGCGCATAAACGCCGGACGGTGGAGGACTTGCCCGAGCAGGGCGCTGAATTGTTCATTACGTGCCGGATAAGGCGATACCATATTGAACGGCCCTGAGAGCGTTTCGTGGGCGAGGAGGAAAAGGATCCCGTCAATCATGTCATTGATGTGGATCCACGGCATATATTGCTGACCATCGCCGATCGGGCCACCGAGACCGGCGCGGAAGGGCAGCACTATTTTTGCCAGCGCACCGCCTTTTTCGGCCAGTACGATCCCGGTTCGCAGCAGACAAACTCGCGTGGACGGGCTTTGTGCGGACATTGCCAGGGCTTCCCAGCGGGCGCACAGTTGCCAGGTAAATTGCTTGTTCGGCGGCTCATCTTCCGGCACCAGCGCCTGCCCCTGATCGCCGTAATACCCGACCGCTGAACCGGAAATGAAGACTGAAGGTGGCGTCTGACTGGCATTAATCAGCGTCGCCAGTTTTTCAGTGAGCTGCCAGCGGCTTTCACATAACCGGGCTTTGTGTTCTTTCGTCCAGCGTTTGTCCGCGATCGGCTCACCGGCAAGGTTGATGACGGCGTCGAAACCGTCGAGGGTGGTTTTGCCTTCCAGCGTTTCCCATACCTGAACCTGCGAGCCTAACAGCTTCGCCGCTCGTTCAGGGGCGCGGCTCAGTGCGGTAATCTGATGAGATTGTTCAAGAAGTCGCCCGGTGAGTTTTCGACCGATGAGCCCGGTTGCGCCGGTTATCAGGACTTTCATATCGTGATCCTTAACTGTCTGAATTCGCGGATGAACTGCCTATAATCATAGATGAGTCACCGCCATTAACTCGCGATATGGAGCACAATTAAGTGTTTTTATTTTGCAGAAGGGAAAACACCTCCGGCAAAGTACGGAGGCATCGGGGCGGATTATGCCTGCGCCAACGCATAGGCTTTTTGCGTCGCCGGGCGGCTTTTCACCCGCTCAAACCAGTTGCGCACGGCAGGAAACTCCGCCAGATCAACGCGCTGGCGCTCATGCGCCACCACCCACGGGTAAGTGGCAATATCAGCAACGCTGTAATTCTCGCCCGCGATATAGGCATTTTTCTCCAGCTGGCGGTTCAGCACCCCATACAACCGCCGGGTTTCCTGCAGGAAACGTTCGATGGCATAAGGCACAGGCTGCGGGGCGTAGTGGGTGAAATGATGATTCTGACCCAGCATCGGGCCAAATCCGGCAACCTGCCAGGTCAGCCATTGCAGTGTGATCGTTCTTTCGCGCAGTTCCTGGCTGAGGAATTTGCCGGTTTTTTCTGCCAGATATTGCAAAATTGCGCCAGACTCAAAGACGCTGAGCGGTGCGCCGCCATCCACGGGTTGATTATCAACAATGGCCGGGATTTTATTGTTGGGAGAAATGGCCAGGAATTCAGGCCTGAATTGCTCTCCGGCGCTCATATCAATTCGATACAGCCGGTAGGGCAGCCCACTCTCTTCAAGAAAAAGAGAAATTTTGTGACCGTTGGGTGTGGGTGCGTAATAGAGATCGATCATATTGCCTCCTGCGTTTTAATCAGACTCCGCGACTTGCGGGGCGGGATGCGCCAATGGGGGATTGATAATCACAAACTTTATATCCTGAGTAATAGGTTATCATAATGCATATGAACGGCTGTCTATGTCAGAGTTGTCTGATGGCGAACTTTGTGGGCTGACATAACTTTTACGGTGTATCTGCGCACCCATAGCTATTGAAGCAACCCAGCAGACCCAATAGAATCTCCGGACATTATCGACGTGTTGCAAAATCACAGCGCGCAGACTTATTGCGCACAGACCAGCGCTTAAAAGAGAAGGTTCCAGCGGATGTCAGAACAAGAGCAAAACATCAGTACGGATGAGTGGGTTGATATCGTCAACGAAGATAACGAAGTCATTGCCCAGGCCAGCCGACAACAAATGCGCGCTCAGGTCCTGCGTCACCGTGCCAGCTATATCGTGGTTCATGACGGCATGGGAAACATTTTGATTCAGCGCCGGACTGAAACCAAAGATTTCTACCCTGGCTGGCTGGATGCAACGGCTGGTGGCGTGGTGCAAAGCGGTGAAAATATTCTGGATTCAGCGCGTCGTGAAGCCGAAGAAGAGTTAGGCATTGCCGGTGTGCCTTTTGCTGAGCACGGTCAGTTCTACTTCGAGGAAGAGAACAAATGCCGCGTCTGGGGCGCACTGTTCAGTTGCGTATCTCATGGCCCGTTCGCGTTGCAGGAAGAAGAAATCGACGCAGTGCGCTGGATGACTCCGGAAGAAATCACTGCCCGCTGTGATGAATTTACGCCTGATTCTCTGAAAGCACTGTCATTGTGGATGACGCGCAATAACGAGAAAGAACACGGTAAGCCTCTTACGCGTGAAGAAGCAACACCGGCGGTGGAAAGTGTGAAAGCTAATGAAGATTCGTCGACCGAAGACGATATCTGATCGGCATCTCGCGGGCGATATACTATCGCCCGTGGTTTTTTAGCAACTGTCCCGCTTGCACAATGACGATGCGATCGTCACCTCTTCCCATTCCTCATCGTTAATCCTCGCCAGTAGCGCCTGTGCCGCACGCACCCCGATTTCCTTATGCGGAATAGCAATGGTGGTCAGCGGTGGCTGACAGACTTTGCTGACGTCCGAATTACCAAAACCGACCACAGCCAGATCGTCCGGCACTTTGATTCTTCTGCGCTGACATTCATACAGCGCACCGCAGGCGAGATCGTCTGACACACATACCAGCGCGTCGAGTTCAGGCCAGGCCAGCAGAAACTCAGGCAGTTGCTGGGCTCCGGTAGAAAAACAGGCAGGTTCCGCGGCATTAATCACCCGGTGCGGCGACATGTGCGCTTTCAGCATCGCTTTTCGCCAGCCCTGCAAATGCTGCTGGAAAATCCACTGTTCCTGATTAGCGCACAGCATGCCGATGTTCTGGTAACCCTTTGCCACCACGGTCTGCGTCAGCTGAAACATCGCCTCGACGTAATCAATACCAATATTCATGTCGATAGGTGAATCGGTCAGCGCACCGATTTCCAGAACCGGAATGGTCAGATTATCAAGCCATTGCCTGACATTCGCGGAGTGCTCGACGGAAAGCAAAATAGCCGCTGCCAGATTGTAAGACAGCAGCGTTTCCAGCAGCTTTTCCTCACGCTCCATCCGGTGCTGGGACTCGGCCAGCATGATCTGGTATCCCGCCGGTTGCAGCACTTTCTGCAATCCGGCAAACATCTCCGCGCAGCCAGATTCAGACAGGCTGGGCACAATCATCGCAATGGTATTGGACGAGGCAGAAGCCAGTGAACTCGCGGCCTGATTAGGCAGATAACCCAGCTGACTGACGGCTTCTTCGATTTTTTCCCGCAGCTTGTCGGAAACCTGCTCCGGCGTTCGCAGCGCGCGGGAAACGGTCATGCTGCCTACGCCGGCCAGCTGCGCGACATCCGCTAGTGTGACTCTTCCGGTACTGCGTCTTTTCTTGTTAATGGACATTCACGATCCTGACCTTAACTGCGCATCTTGCGCACAATGTATACCTGCTGGCATAACGAAAAAGCGGGCCGCAGCAGGACCGGCATAACGGGAACTACGGCAGAATTCGGTAAATTATCGGCAATTTCCTGACAAAGTATACCGTTATTTGTGACAGCCGCTGGCCGGTGATACCGCAGCGCGATTATTTTTGATAGCGCTATCACAGATCTCAATGATAGAAGTTTGGTAGCGCTATCTTTGTGAGTTATATCACAGATGTTAACGCTACCGCTGAAGTAGAGTCTGGATCGTTGGTGCGGTCTGGGGGAAATTTGACCGGCCATCTTCAAAAATATAACGGAGCATCACTATGCTGAATGATTGGCTGACATCTGAACGAATTCAGATCAGAACGGATATCACGGACTGGCGGCAGGCAGTGGAAGTGAGCGCTGAGCCACTGCTGAAAGAAGGGACAATTACCCCGGATTACCTGACCGCAATTTTTGCGCAGCGGGAAAAGCTGGGGCCGTATTTTGTTCTGGCACCGGGCATCGCCATGCCACACGCCAGACCGGAAGAGGGAGCTAATGGACTGGGGTTATCGCTGCTGACGTTACCGCAGGGGGTGAAATTTAATTCAGAGGATAACGATCCCGTGTATACGGTCGTCATGTTGTCCGCACCTGATAAGCACAGTCATATTGAGCTAATTTCTGAGCTGGCTGAATTATTTTCCAGTGATGAAGATATGCAGAAAATCCATCAGGCGAAAAGCATCAGTGAAATACAGGATGTGATTTCCCACTATTAATTTGAGTTAATACCGTCACAGGGAAGATCATTCCAATCAGGAAATATAAACAGTCAGAGGCCTGAATACGGGCAACTGATACGCTATGTTACGCATTCAAAAACAGATAAAGAACAGGTGAATAAAATGAAAATTATGGCGATTTGCGGTTCCGGTTTAGGCAGCAGCTTTATGGTTGAAATGAACATTAAAAAAGTGCTGAAGAAACTGAATATTCAGGCGGATGTTCAGCACTCTGATTTGTCTTCTGCCATTCCCGGTGAAGCTGACCTGTTCGTGATGGCGAAAGACATCGCTGCCAGCGCCAGCATCCCGGAAAATCAGTTAGTGGTGATCACTAACATTATTGATATCAATGAACTTGAAACCAAACTGATTGCGCATTTTGAAAAACATCCAGTGTCCTGACGTCACTGAATAACCCTACAAATAAAACAAATAGACAAACGAGGTGGATATGTTTATCCAGGAAACGCTCAAGTTTGTGGTTGATATATTAAAAGTACCTTCCGTACTGGTGGGGCTTATCGCATTAATCGGCCTGGTCGCGCAAAAGAAAAACTTTTCTGATGTGGTCAAAGGGACCGTAAAAACAATACTGGGCTTTTTAGTATTGGGCGGTGGTGCCACGGTATTAGTCGGCTCTCTTAATCCATTAGGCGGTATGTTTGAACACGCCTTTAATATCCAGGGTATTATTCCAAATAACGAAGCCATTGTTTCCATCGCGCTGGAGAAATTCGGTGCGCCGACCGCTTTAATCATGGCGTTCGGTATGGTGGCAAACCTGATTGTGGCGCGTTTCACCCGACTGAAATATGTCTTCCTGACCGGACATCACACGTTCTATATGGCCTGTATGATCAGCGTCATTCTGACCGTTGCCGGTTTTGAAGGGGTTGCTCTGGTCTTCACCGGTTCCCTGACGCTCGGCCTTATCATGGCGTTCTTCCCGGCGCTGGCGCAGCGTTATATGCGCAAAATCACCGGCAGCGATGACGTGGCGTTCGGCCATTTCGGCACCATCGGTTACGTCTTATCAGGCTGGATCGGCAGTAAAGTTGGCAAAGGTTCACGTTCTACGGAAGAAATGAATCTGCCGAAAAACCTGAGCTTCCTGCGCGACAGTTCCATTTCAATCTCCCTCACCATGATCATTATCTATCTGATCATGGCGGTGTTCGCCGGTCAGGTCTTTGTTGAAGCGACCTACAGCGCGGGCCAGAACTATCTGGTGTACGCCATCATCATGGCGATTACCTTTGCGGCGGGTGTGTTCATCATTCTGCAGGGTGTGCGTCTGATCCTCGCAGAAATTGTCCCGGCATTCGTCGGCTTCTCTGAAAAACTGGTGCCAAATGCCCGTCCGGCTCTGGACTGTCCGGTGGTTTATCCGTACGCACCAAATGCTGTGCTGATTGGCTTCCTGTTCAGTTTCCTCGGCGGTCTGGTCGGCCTGTTCCTGTTAGGGCAAATGCATCTGGTGCTGATCCTGCCGGGCGTGGTGCCGCACTTCTTCACTGGTGCAACAGCGGGTGTGTTCGGTAATGCGACCGGCGGACGTCGTGGCGCGATGGTCGGAGCGTTTGCTAACGGCATACTGATTACCTTCCTGCCGGTTCTGTTGTTGCCGGTGCTGGGTGCGCTGGGCTTTGCCAACGCAACGTTCTCTGACGCGGACTTCGGCGTTATCGGCATCCTGCTGGGCAATCTGGCGCGCTTCATGTCGAAGGAAGGCATCATGGCGCTGATCGTCGGTATCTTCGCGGTACTGGTTGCCTGGAACTATCTCGGTAAAAAACCGGTAGCTGAGAAAGAAGTCACTGAGAAGTAAATCCCTGCATCACACCGTTTTTTAACGAATACGTTTTGTAAGACCATCCGGGAAACACTGTCCTGCCTGTTAGAAATAACAGGCCAGGATAAGTGCTCACTAAAATAAGGATCAATGAAGATGAAAGATGTCCAGGAGGTTCGTGATCTGGCCCGCCATATCCGCATCGAGACGCTGAAAATGTTGACCGGTCTGGGATTCGGGCACTATGGCGGCAGCATGTCAGTGGTGGAAACGCTGGCGGTTCTGTATGGCGATGTCATGCGCATCGACCCGAAAAAACCAGACTGGCAGGATCGCGATTATTTCGTGTTATCCAAAGGCCATGCGGGACCGGCGCTGTATGCGACGCTGGCGCTGAAAGGCTATTTCCCGGTCAGTGAATTGCAAACGCTGAACCAGAATGGCACCCGGTTACCGAGCCATCCGGACAGGCTGCGCACCACCGGCGTCGATGCTACCACCGGTTCGCTGGGGCAGGGCGTTTCCATTGCTGCAGGCATGGCGCTTTCGCATAAACTGGCCGGTCGCAGCAACCGTGTATTCTGCATTCTTGGCGACGGCGAACTCAACGAAGGCCAGTGCTGGGAAGCCTTCCAGTTTATTGCGCACCACAATTTGCACAATCTGACGCTGTTCATCGATTACAACAAACAGCAACTCGACGGCACGCTGGATGAAGTCATTAAACCGTTTGATCTGGCCGGAAAATTCAGTGCGTTTGGTTTCGATGTTGAGACCATTAAAGGCGATGACATTGTAGCGATAAGCGAGGCGGTCACACCGGTTCGTCACGCCGAACAGCGTCCGCTGGTGGTGATACTTGACAGTATCAAAGGGCAGGGCGTGAAGTATCTCGAACAACTGGCGAACTCGCACCATCTGCGGTTAACCCCGGATGTGAAACTGGAAATCGAAAACGCTATCGCTGAGCTGGAGGCCACCCATGTTTGAAGTCTCTCTTGAATTACAAAAAGACGCGGTGGAAATGCGCAAAGTTTACGCCAATACCGTGCGTGAAAAGATTGTGGAAAATACGCCGATTATTGCGCTTGAAGCCGACCTGATGAGCTCGATGGCGATGGACGGCGTGCATAAAGATCATCCTGATCATGTGATTAACTGCGGCATTATGGAAGCCAACGTGATCGGCGTTGCAGCAGGTTTGTCGCTGACCGGTCGCGTGCCGTTTGTGCATACTTTTACCGCGTTTGCCAGCCGCCGCTGTTTCGATCAATTGTTTATGTCGCTGGATTATCAGAAGAATAACGTCAAAATTATCGCGTCAGATGCGGGCGTCAGCGCCTGTCATAACGGTGGCACGCATATGTCGTTTGAGGATATGGGCATCGTGCGCGGGCTGGCGAATTCCGTAGTCATGGAAGTGACGGATGCGGTGATGTTCCGCAATATCCTGTTGCAGCTGATGGATCTGAAAGGTTTCTATTGGGTGCGAACCATACGCAAACAGGCCACGCAGGTTTATCAGGAAGGGTCGACGTTCACCATCGGCAAAGCTAATCTGCTGCGGGACGGTACTGACGTTACGCTGATCGCCAACGGGATTATGGTCGCAGAAGCGCTGAAAGCGGCAGAAATGCTGGAGCGCGAAGGCGTGAGTGCGGCGGTCATCGATATGTTCACCCTCAAGCCGATTGATAGAGACATTATCATCAAATACGCCGCGAAAACGGGCAAAATTGTGACCTGTGAAAACCACAGTATTCACAACGGGCTGGGATCGGCGGTAGCGGAAGTGCTGGTGGAAAACCAGCCGGTGCCGATGCGCCGTGTGGGCGTGAAAGAGCGTTACGGTCAGGTAGGGACGCAGGAGTTCTTGCAGCAGGAATATGGCCTGACGGCTGAACATATTCTTGAAGCCGCGAAAACGTTGCTCTGAGATTTACCGAAAAAACGACAAAAAAACGCCGGACATTAAGCCCGGCGTTTTGCGTACAGAAGCTTTACGCTCAGAGATTCTGGCTTATTTAGCCGGAACCGCAGCTTCTGCCTGAGCAGACTGAATCGCGGTCAGTGCCACGGTATAGACGATATCGTCTACCAGTGCGCCACGGGACAGGTCGTTAACCGGTTTACGCATACCCTGCAGCATCGGCCCGATAGAGACCAGATCCGCAGAGCGCTGTACCGCTTTATACGTGGTGTTACCGGTGTTCAGGTCAGGGAAGATGAACACGGTCGCTTTACCCGCAACCGGCGAGTTTGGCGCTTTGGATTTTGCAACGTCAGCCATGATTGCGGCGTCGTATTGCAGCGGACCATCGATGATCAGGTCAGGACGTTTTTCCTGGGCCAGACGGGTCGCTTCACGCACTTTCTCGACATCGCTACCTGCGCCGGAGTTACCGGTTGAGTAGGAGATCATCGCAACGCGTGGTTCGATACCGAATGCTGCAGCGGAATCCGCAGACTGGATAGCGATTTCAGACAGTTGCTCAGCGGTTGGATCCGGGTTGATCGCACAGTCGCCGTATACCAGAACCTGGTCAGGCAGCAGCATGAAGAACACAGAAGAAACCAGTGAGCTGCCCGGTGCGGTTTTGATCAACTGCAACGGTGGACGGATGGTGTTTGCGGTGGTGTGAACAGCACCGGAAACCAGACCGTCAACGTTACCTTGTTCCAGCATCAGCGTGCCCAGAACCACGTTATCTTCCAGTTGTTCGCGCGCAACCACTTCGGTCATGCCTTTGCTTTTACGCAATTCAACCAGACGTGCCACGTATTCTTCGCGCACAACAACCGGATCAACGATTTCGATGCCTTTACCCAGCGTCACACCCTGAGCCGCTGCAACGCGTTTGATCTCGTCAGGATTACCCAACAGAACGCATTCCGCGATACCACGTTCAGCACACAGCGCTGCCGCTTTCACGGTGCGTGGCTCGTCGCCTTCTGGCAGAACGATGCGTTTACCGGCTTTACGTGCCAGTTCGGTCAGCTGATAACGGAAGGCTGGCGGAGACAGACGACGTGAACGCTCGGAGTGGGCGCTCAGGGAATTGATCCAGTCAGCATTGATGTGAGACGCCACGTACTGCTGCAGTTTCTCTACGCGCTGATGGTCATCTGCAGGAACTTCCAGGTTGAAGCTTTGCAGGCTCAGGGACGTCTGCCAGGTGTTGGTATCTACCATGAAGACTGGCAGACCGGTCTGGAAGGCGCGTTCGCACAGGCTGTTGATGCGCTCATCAATTTCGTAGCCGCCGGTCAGCAGGATCGCACCGATTTCTACGCCATTCATGGCGGCCAGACAGGCTGAAACCAGCACGTCCGGACGGTCAGCAGAAGTGACCAGCAGGGAACCCGGACGGAAATGCTCCAGCATATGAGGAATGCTGCGTGCGCAGAAAGTCACGGATTTCACGCGGCGGGTTTTAACGTCGCCTTCGTTGATGATGCGGGCGTTCAGGTGCTTGGCCATGTCGATTGCGCGGGTGGCAATCAGCTCGAAGCTCCATGGAATGCAACCCAGAACCGGCAGCGGACTGTTGGCGAACAGCTGAGTCGGGTCGATATTTGCCACGCTGGCTTTGGTTGAATCATCAAAGATTTCAGACAGATCAGGACGGGTACGACCCTGATCATCAACCGGTGCATTCAGTTTGTTAATGATAACGCCGGTGATGTTTTTATTTTTGCTGCCGCCGAAGCTGGAACGGGCCAGTTCGATACGTTCTTTGAGCTGCGCAGGAGAATCATTGCCCAGCGCCAGAACGAAGACGATTTCTGCGTTCAGGGTTTTAGCAATTTCATAGTTCAGCGCGTTGGCGAACTGGTGTTTACGGGTAGGCACTAAACCTTCCACCAGCACCACTTCTGCGTCTTTGGTATTTTCATGGTAACGCGCGATGATCTCTTCCATCAGCACGTCCTGCTGGTTGGAGCTCAGCAGCGTTTCAACGTGGCTCATTTTCAGCGGTTCAGCTGCAGTCACGGTAGAGTTAGCACGAATGATGGTGGTGGTCTGGTCAGGAGCATCGCCGCCAGCACGCGGTTGAGCGATTGGCTTGAAGATGCTCAGGCTGACGCCTTTTTGTTCCATGGCACGGATCACGCCCAGGCTGACGCTGGTCAGACCAACGCTGGTGCCTGTAGGGATCAACATAATTGTACGGGACACGGCTAAACCTCTTTAACGGTTGCCAGGCAGGGACATTCGCAGGTTTGTGCAAAGGGGATAATGATCAGCATAAGCGCGATGATTATCCTGCGCGGTGCGTCCAAACGGGCGGCGTTTGCCTTTGAGTGAAAAATTGCCCGCATGACGCGGGCAGTCTTGAATCGATTATGCAGTCAGACGCGCGGCGTCTTGTGCAATCACCAGCTCTTCGTTGGTCGGGATGACCAGAGCGGTGCGGGTGCCTTCTTTATTGATCGCGCCGGATTTGCCGAAACGGGCAGCCAGGTTGCGTTCGTGGTCAACTTCAAAGCCCAGCAGGCCCAGTTTAGCCAGAGACAGTTCGCGAACCATTGCGGCGTTTTCACCGATGCCGCCAGTGAATACCACGGCGTCGAGACGGCCTTCCATCAGTGAAGTATACGCACCGATGTATTTCGCCAGACGATGGCAGAACACGTCCATTGCACGTTTTGCATCCGCTTTGGTGGTGTAGTTGTCTTCCACATAACGGCAGTCGCTGGTGACTTCGGTCAGACCCAGCAGGCCAGATTCTTTGGTCAGCATTTTGTTGATTTGATCAACACTCATGCCCAGAGAATCATGCAGATGGAAGATGATAGCCGGGTCGATGTCACCGCTACGCGTACCCATCACCAGACCTTCCAGCGGGGTCAGACCCATGGAAGTGTCTACACATTTACCGTTACGGATGGCGCTGACAGAACCGCCGTTACCCAGGTGGCAAGTGATCAGATTCACTTCTTCCACTGGCTTGTTCAGCATTTTTGCGGCTTCCTGAGTCACATAGAAGTGACTGGTGCCGTGTGCGCCGTAACGACGGACATGGTGATCTTTATACAGGCTGTACGGCAGGGCGTAGAGATAAGACTCTTCCGGCATGGTCTGATGGAAAGCGGTGTCGAAAACGGCAACGTTTTTATCAGCCAGTTTAGGGAAAGATTTCAGCGCTTCATCGATACCGATCAGGTGAGCCGGGTTATGCAGCGGTGCAAACGGGATAGATTCTTTGATACCTTCGATGACAGCGTCGTTGATCAGCATGGACTTGGTCAGCTTTTCGCCGCCATGAACGATGCGGTGGCCGATTGCAACCAGCTCTGCGGACAGCTCAGGTTTTTTGCTCAGAATGTTGTTAACGATAAACTTCAGCGCTTCACTGTGTGCGGCACCCGCACCTAAAGCGGCTTCTTCTTTGCCACCGTCCATTTTCCATTTAATGCGTGCTTCTGGCAGATGGAAACATTCGGCTAAACCTGAAATGTGTTCTTCGCCATTTGCAGCATCAATGATGGCAAACTTAAGGGAAGAACTACCACAGTTAAGAACCAGTACAAGCTTACTCGACATGGAAGTACCTATTTATTGTTGGTGCTGTTTAAGAAAAACAATACACGTGGTTAATAAATCGTCAATCTGACATCAAGCGTAGCGCATAATGGCGGTGACAATTATGATTAACATCATGCCGGAGAGCCAAAACCGGCATGATGATGAAAAAGCTGGAGAATCGCCGGGCTCTGGTTGTTCAAGCCCTCTGATAACAGGGGAATAATCTGTGCACGGGCACAAAGTATCTCTGTTATGCGCCTTCAGGATGTTACTAATCAGTAAAAACACTAACAAAAAATACAATAACTAATTACAAAACCACCCAGAGCAAGGCACTATGCTTAATATAGGGAGCAAACATTGCAAATTACCGTTTGTATCCCAACTTTATTATGATGTCGTTGCCTGAGAGGGTTGCGAGGCTGCGATAGAATACCGACAGTGTCAGTAAAAACAAAATATATTTTATCGTGGTAAACTCCAGTTTGTGTTTTACAACTATTTTTTAAATTTTATACGTGAAGTTGAGGTGCAAAGATGACGAGTAAGCCAACAGGCTCCGTAAGCTGGTTTCAGATCTTCCAGCGCGGACAGCACTATATGAAGACATGGCCGTCAGATAAGCGCCTGGCTCCTATGTTTCCGGAGAACCGCATCTCTACGGCCACCCGTTTTGCCGTGCGTATTATGCCGCCGGTGGCGGTATTTACCCTGACGTGGCAAATTGCCCTCGGTGGTCAGCTCGGGCTGGCGGTAGCTACAGCGATTTTTGCCTGCAGTTTGCCAATGCAGGGCTTGTGGTGGCTCGGTCGCCGTTCCGTGACGCCTCTGCCTCCTGGTTTACTCGGCTGGTTCCATGATGTGCGCAATAAGCTTGCAGAAGCCGGGCAAGCGCTGGCACCGATTGAAGGCACCCCGACCTATCAGTCTTTAGCTGACGTGCTTAAACGCGCGTTCAAGCAACTCGATAAAACATTTTTAGACGATCTGTAAGCCTGATTTCCCCACTGACCCTGTCAGCCATCATCTATAGTCTTTCATGAGTTGCATGACACCGGAGGAAAGTCCCCTCCGGTGATTATTTCAGATGAGATCCCGACTCAAATCAAAGAATGGTGTGCTTGCGATTTCGCAGAACTTTGCGCTATGCCATGCTTTGCTCATTATGCAGACATGAGGATTTTCACGATGGAAATGACTAACGCTCAACGCCTGATTTTATCGAATCAATACAAAATGATGACCATGCTGGATCCCGATAATGCGGAACGGTATCGCCGGTTACAGACGGTAATTGAACGCGGTTTTGGTTTGCAAATGCGCGAGCTGGACAGAGATTTCGGTGAGCTGCCGGAAGAAACCTGTCGCACAGTGATTAATATTATGGAAATGCACCATGCCATGCAGGTGTCATGGACCAATCTGAAAGATACACAGGATTTGGATCGTCGCCGTATTGATTTCCTTGGTTTCGATGCCGCCACTGAATCCCGTTATTTAAGCTATGTTCGTTTTATGGTGAATACCGAAGGGCGTTACACTGACTTCGATGCAGGCACGCATGGCTTTAACTCGCAGACCAAAATGTGGGATAAATACCAGCGTATGCTGGCGGTATGGCAATCGTGCCCGCGTCAGTACCATCTGAGTGCGGTAGAGATCGCGCAAATCATTAATGCTTAATGCGAAATAACCAAAGGGGAATTGCCTGTGGAGTGCAAAGGTTTCTTGTTCGACCTTGATGGGACGTTAGTGGATTCATTACCGGCAGTTGAGCGTTCATGGATTAACTGGGCGCTCAGTTGGGGAGTCAATCCTCAGGATGTTCTGGCGTTTATTCACGGCAAACAGGCGATTACTTCCTTACGTCATTTCATGGAAGGCGAAAGTGAAGAAACAATTCAGAAAGAGTTTATAAAACTGGAACAAATCGAGGCGACCGACACCGAAGGCGTCACTGCGCTTCCCGGCGCGCATTTACTGTTAAGCGAGCTCAACCGCCAGAACATTCCCTGGGCGATTGTGACCTCCGGTTCGATGCCTGTCGCCAGTGCCCGCCATAAAGCGGCGCATCTGCCAGAGCCCGAAGTATTTATCACTGCCGAGCAGGTGAAACACGGCAAACCTCAACCGGATGCCTATCTGCTTGGCGCAGAACGCTTAGGCCTGGCCCCGGAAGATTGTGTGGTTGTCGAAGATGCCGCTGCCGGTGTAATGGCAGGTCTGGCTGCGGGCTGCAAAGTCATTGCGGTTAATGCGCCTGATGACACTCCGGGCATTGAAAACGTTGATTTTGACCTGTCGACGCTGGAAATTCTGCTGGTCAGCAGTTCCGACGAAGGCGTAAAAGTCAGCTTGCGTTAAGTACAGAAAAAACACAGTTTCCTTCTTTAAATTGATATAAACCTCGCTTATGCGGGGTTTTTTTATGCCATTCTGATACCCGTCCTGCCTCTCAATCTCAACGCAAACGGAGTGTGTTTTGACCGGTGAATTATTTTGGGTAGTCACGTTACTTGTTATTGCTATGGTGCTGTTCGCACGCAATACGCTGCGAATGGATATTGTGGCGTTGCTGGTGATCATTGCCTTCGTGCTAAGCGGCACGCTGACCATCAATGAAGCGCTGGCGGGATTCAGTGATCCCAACGTGATTCTGATTGCTGCCCTGTTTGTCGTCGGGCATGGTCTGGTGAGAACCGGTGTGGCCTATCAGGTTGGCGACTGGCTGATGAAAGTCGCCGGTAACAGTGAAACACGGATGCTGGTTTTGCTGATGCTCACGGTGGCCGGTCTCGGTGCTTTTATGAGCTCCACCGGTGTGGTCGCGATCTTCATTCCTGTTGTCATCAGCGTTTCTGCCCGCATGAAAACCTCTCCCGCACGGCTGATGATGCCACTGAGTTTCGCCGGGCTTATCAGCGGCATGATGACGCTGGTTGCGACACCGCCGAATATGGTGGTTAACAGTGAATTACTGCGTGAAGGATTTGATGGTTTTGGTTTCTTCGGGGTCACACCGGTCGGACTGGTCGTGCTGGTCATGGGCGTTGGCTATATGCTGATCGCCCGTCGCTGGCTCTCATCCGATAACGCTTTGCAGGATAAACAGCGCTGGAAACGCCGGACTTTTCGCGATTTGATCCGCGACTATCGTCTGACCGGCCGGGCGCGAAGGGTAACCGTCCGCCCCGGTTCTCCGCTGGTCGGACGCACGCTGGATGATTTACACCTGCGTTCGCGTTATGGCGCCAACGTGGTGGGCATTGAACGCTGGCGTAAGTTTCGCCGTGTGATGGTCAGCGCGACAGGGAATACCGAACTGTTTGCCCGCGATGTCTTGCTGATTGATATGTCCGATTCCGGCATATCATTCAGGCAGTTTTGTACCGATGAAATGCTTGAGCCGATGGTGCTACGCGGCGAGTATTTCTCTGAACAATCGAGAGATGTCGGTATGGCCGAAGTGTCGTTAATCCCTGATTCCGAGTTGTTAGGCAAAACACTGCGTGACGTGGCTTTCCGTTCGACCTACGGCCTGAACGTTGTCGGCATCCGCCGTCAGGGGGAAGCGCTCGAAGGCAGACTGGTGGATGAGGAATTACAGCTGGGCGATATGTTGCTGGTGATTGGTGACTGGAAACTTATCCGCCAGCTTCAGCAACAGATGCATGATTTCATCGTGCTAAATCTTCCCGCTGAAGTGGACGAAGTCGCGCCTGCGCTGAGCCAGGCACCTCATGCGCTGTTTTGTCTGGCGCTGATGGTCGCGCTGATGCTCACCGACGACGTGCCCAATGCGATTGCCGCCATTATCGCCTGCATTCTGATGGGCAAATTCCGCTGCATTACGATGGAAGGTGCTTATAAAGCCATTCACTGGCCTAGCCTGCTGTTAATCATCGGGATGATGCCTTTTGCGCTGGCGCTGCAAAAAACCGGCGGTGTGGCGTTGATAGTGAAGGGGTTAATGGAAGTCAGCGGCGGTTACGGCCCTTATATGATGCTGCTGAGTTTGTTCATTCTCTGCGCGGGGATCGGGCTGTTTATTTCCAATACGGCGACTGCCGTGCTGATGGCGCCAATCGCGATTGCGGCGGCGCATCAGATGGGCGTTTCGCCTTACCCGTTCACCATGATCATCGCGATTGCCGCGTCTGCTGCCTTTATGACACCGGTATCTTCACCGGTGAACACGCTGGTGATGGTGCCGGGTAACTATAAATTCGGCGACTTTATCCGCATCGGCGTGCCTTTTACGCTGATGGTGATGGTCGTCAGCGTGTTTCTGGTGCCGGTGCTTTTCCCGTTCTGATCACATCGGGGAATCGAGGCTGATCTCATCCAGTGACAAACTGAAGCTCGGAATAAAGACTTCCATAAAGTAGTCCATTTCCGGGCTTTTTCTGTCTGCCAGCGTTTTTTCCAGGCGTGCCTTTGCCAGGGTGAATTCATTGTTTCCGGCGGACAATTCCTCCAGACATTTCAGATAAGCGCACAGGGCGTCAGCCTGTTTGACCGTCAGCTTTTCATCTTCAGTGTAATAATGCTCGTCAATCAGCGGGCGGAAATCTTCCTGCAATTCCTTCGGTAACATTTCAATCAGCTTTTGCTGAGCAATTTTCTCAATCTTTTTGTATTCATGCGCAATTTGCGGATTGTAATACTTGATGGGCGTCGGCATATCGCCGGTCAGCACTTCACTGGCGTCATGATACATCGCGAGCAGGGCAACGCGTTCAGCGCTCAGATTGCCGTTAAATTTACGGTTCTTAATGACAGCTAAAGCGTGAGCCACGAAGGCAACCTGCAGGCTGTGCTCAGAGACATTCTCTGTGCGGACGTTGCGCATCAGCGGCCAGCGGCTGATCAGTTTGAGGCGGGAAAGATGGGCGAAAAAATGACTCTGATTCATAGCACTCTCAATAACAACGGTGAATGAGCGTCCATTGTGAGCAGTGCGGGGCAGTGATGTAAATAGGCGAAAGAGAAAAGGGCGCAGCCGTGGATGCTGCGCCCTGAACATTACTGGCGGTAGGTCTCGAGGAAACGGCCCAGTTTGTTGACGGCCATTTCCAGTTCGTCCACGCGCGGCAGCGTGACGATGCGGACGTGATCCGGATACGGCCAGTTAAAGGCGGTACCCTGAACCAGCAAGACTTTTTGCTGAAGCAGCAAGTCGAGCACCATTTTCTGGTCGTCATGGATGTTGAAACGTTTGGCGTCAATACGCGGGAACATATACAGCGCGCCTTTCGGCTTCACGCAGGAAACTCCCGGGATTTCATTGATCAGCTCCCATGCGCGGTCACGCTGTTCAACCAGACGTCCGCCCGGCTGAATAAACTCGCTGATGCTCTGGTATCCGCCCAATGCGGTTTGTATAGCATGTTGCATCGGCACGTTGGCACACAGACGCATAGAGGCCAGCATTTCGAGACCTTCGATATAACCTTTCGCATGTTTCTTCGGCCCGTTCAGAACCATCCAGCCCTGGCGGAATCCGGCCACGCGGTAGGTTTTTGAAAGACCGTTAAAGGTGACGGTCAGCAGATCCGGTGCCAGGGAAGCGATTGAAATATGCTGGGCTTCGTCATACAGAATTTTGTCGTAAATTTCGTCTGCGAAGATGATCAGGTTGTGCTCGCGGGCGATGTCCACGATCTGCATCAGCAATTCTTTGCTGTAGACCGCACCCGTCGGGTTGTTCGGGTTGATGATCACTATACCGCGGGTGCGCGGGGTGATTTTGTCACGGATATCGGCGATGTCCGGGAACCAGTCCGCGCCCTCGTCACACAGATAATGCACCGCGTTACCACCGGAAAGTGAAACCGCTGCAGTCCACAACGGATAGTCCGGCGCAGGCACCAGCATTTCGTCGCCGGTGTTCAGTAATGCCTGCATTGACTGAACGATGAGCTCAGAAACACCGTTGCCGATATAGATATCTTCAACCGTGATGTCGCGCATATCGCGCGCCTGATAGTGCTGCATGATCGCTTTACGGGCAGAAAACAGACCTTTGGAATCACAGTAGCCTTGCGCCGTGGGCAGATTACGGATGACATCGACCAGAATTTCGTCCGGTGCGTCAAATCCGAATGGCGCCGGGTTGCCGATGTTCAGTTTAAGGACTTTGTTACCTTCTTCTTCAAGGCGTTTTGCTTCTTTAAGCACCGGGCCGCGAATGTCATAACAGACGTTGTCCAGTTTGTGGGATTTTTCAATCGGGGACATGTAAATGAGAGCCTTTTGCAGTAAAGCCTGTTCTTCCCTGGCGACGAGCGGCCGCAGAGCAGTGCGAATGGCACAATTTACTCCCCGACAGAGGGCAAGAGAAGGGCTTTGCACCGTTTTGGTGAAAAACAGCAGTAAAGTCAACTGAGGCGGGCTTTTAACAAAGTGTTTGAATCATCATGTGGTTTTTAATTCTTATTTTTGTGTTTTATGCGTTTTTATATTTTGCAAAAGTACGCTTTGCGAACAATAAATTCACTGTTTTCGCTGGCTGCGCCGCTTTATGCGTTAATCCCATCAGAGCGAATTTTGAGCTGAACATCATGAAAACTTACCAAAGCTCGATAAATTCTGAAAAAAAATTGGGCAGTCCTGCTTTATTGATAAACATTCTTAACAAGAGTCAGTGTTATTTCGCTAATGTATAATAATTAATGCTGGATAGATGATCATGTTCTTAATGATATCTGAAAGCTATTTTATTAAAGCAGGTAAATGCTTTAGTACCCTATATTTTAATTTGTCAGCGCAAACAAATTTTGAAGAAACTAGAAAAATCTTAATCTGGCTTTAACTATACAGGGAGGAGAAATTCCGTTATTCGCGTGACTCAATGAATTTGTTGAATTATATTTCCACTGGCTGATTTTATTAATTAATTTGGCTTATGTTTTCAGCGCGTGAGATCGTGCGGATTTTCGGCTGTTGCAGACAGAAAGCGCACGCAGGCGGGTTATGGAAGGGTTCAGCAGGACAGACTATATTAATTAAGATGCTCTAATCATTTAGCCTTTATGTGGATTTAGAGTGGGCGAAGTTAATGCCCGCATGCTCGCAATGGCGAAAATTTTCATGCACAAATATTTCTCAATTTAGCTTATCAAATGAGTGAGTATCCGACATATCTGGTATTCTGCTTTTTGCGGGTACTTTGACGCACCATCAGGGTAGCTTGTTATTAGATTCTATAAAGTGAAGAAAAACTATGACAATTGCAAATCGTCCAATCCTCAATCTCGACCTTGACCTGTTGAGGACATTTGTAGCTGTTGCTGATTTAAATACGTTCGCTGCGGCTGCTGCTGCTGTGTGTCGTACTCAGTCGGCGGTAAGCCAACAAATGCAACGTCTAGAACAACTCGTTGGAAAAGAACTGTTTGCCAGACATGGACGCAATAAATTATTAACTGAACATGGTATTCAGTTATTGGGGTATGCACGCAAAATCCTTCGTTTCAATGATGAAGCCTGCACCTCTTTGATGTACAGCAATGTTCAGGGCGGGATAACGATTGGTGCGTCAGATGATACAGCTGACACCATTTTGCCTTTCCTGCTCAGCCGGGTGACGTCGATCTATCCTAAGTTGTCGATTGATGTCCGCGTGAAACGCAGTCCTTTCATGCTATCGATGCTTGAAAGTGAGGAAGTGGATTTGGCCATCACTACGATGACCAATACCGACCATCCGCACATCGTTCTGCGCACTTCGCCAACGCTCTGGTACTGTTCAGCGGATTTCGCTTATCCTTCAGGGGACAGCGTGCCACTGGTGGTGCTTGATGAGCCAAGCCCTTATCGTTTAATGGCGACAGAACATCTTAATCAGGCGGGGATCCCGTGGCGTATTGCGTATGTGGCTTCTACATTGTCAGCCATTCGTGCGGCAGTGCGTGCCGGTCTGGGCGTGACTGCGCGACCTATCGAAATGATGAGTCCGGAGTTACGTGTTCTGGGCGAACAGGACGGTTTACCACGACTGCCTGACACGCAATATGTGCTGTACAAAAATGCGCGTTGTGAAAATGAACTGGCCATGGCGATTTTCAATGCCGTTGAGCAGGGGAATGATCCTTATTCGCTTAGCGCTTATGGTCCGCGTCCCGTAGTGGATGATGATCAGGAGTTCCTAGCAGATTCCCAAAACTAAGATTTACTCCCAGCTTTACCTTCCGCCTCCGCTTAACGGGGCGGGGGTAAAGGCTCCTACCTCTTTTGAGGTGCAAGAGTTATACTTTTAGTGCTTCTGTTTACTATTTCGCGTAAAAGCCGTCTTTTATACCCTTATCTCTTTCCGCTATCCGTAAAGACCCCTGTCTGCAACACTCCGCGTCCACAATTAAGCGACTAAATGGCGAAAAATCCAGCACTTTTCAACGTTAAAAAATAGCATCAAATTTTTCCGTAAATCGCTTGTCGTTTTTTGAAAATCAACAAAACTTGTTAAAAGTGTGCCTTTTTATCTATCAAAATTGACAGAACTCTGACACAGATCAAAAAAATAACCCTATTAAGAGAGTGGAAGCGCTGCCTATTCCTGCGACAATAGGAAAGTACGAAAGATGTCATAACTCCCATCACAGGCTCATGCTTTACCAGAGTATTTTACTGACACGATTTAGCTTAAGTACCGGCGCATGATATGTTAATTAAATGCTATGCATGTAAACTAATGTGGAGATACTTTTGTCAAAGTTGACAAAAGGTTATAGAAAAGGGTAAAAAGCCCACAACAAATCACTGGCTTAATGCCTTGTTGAGCCGTGAACTGTGTGGTTTTTAATCCTTCCCTTGAATCGATGTGGTGCGCAAGCTGCCGACCTTACAGAGCAGATGCCAAAGTGCCACTTTTGATGAGTAAGCAATGAGTATGTCAACAGCCACTGAAGTCATCGCTCAACACTGGGCGTTCGCCGTTTTTCTTGTCGTCGCAATGGGTCTTTGTTGCCTGATGTTACTGGGCGCCGCGTTTCTTGGCGGGAGAGCCAGAGCGCGTTACAAAAACACGCCTTTTGAATCAGGTATCGCCTCTGTCGGCACTGCCCGACTGCGTCTGTCCGCCAAGTTCTATCTGGTCGCCATGTTCTTCGTCATTTTCGACGTTGAAGCCCTGTATCTGTATGCATGGTCAACATCTATTCGCGAAAGCGGCTGGACCGGATTCGTTGAAGCCACCATTTTCATTTTGGTACTGCTGGCTGGTTTGTTCTATCTGGTGCGTATTGGCGCACTCGACTGGACACCAACACGTTCGAAAGGACCTGTTAAACCAAGCCCGGCGATTAATACCAACAGTCACCCTCAGTAAGCAGTCATAGCGAGGCATTAAGATGGACTATACGCTCACCCGCATAGACCCGGACGGTGAGAACGACCGTTACCCCCTGCAATCTCAGGAGGTCGTCGGCGATCCTCTTCAGGAACAGGTTAAACGCAGCGTCTTCATGGGAAATCTCCAGGAATCACTGCATGGCATGGTGAACTGGGGTCGTAAGAATTCCCTTTGGCCGTATAACTTCGGTCTTTCATGCTGTTACGTGGAAATGGTGACGTCATTCACTGCGGTGCATGACGTTGCACGTTTTGGCGCAGAAGTTCTGCGTGCTTCACCACGTCAGGCTGACTTTATGGTGGTAGCCGGGACCTGCTTCACCAAAATGGCGCCGGTTATTCAGCGTTTGTACGATCAGATGCTGGAACCAAAATGGGTCATTTCGATGGGTGCCTGTGCGAATTCCGGCGGTATGTACGATATTTATTCTGTCGTTCAGGGCGTGGATAAATTCCTGCCTGTCGATGTGTACATCCCGGGATGTCCGCCGCGTCCGGAAGCCTATATGCAGGCTCTGTTACTGCTGCAGGAATCCATCGGCAAAGAACGTCGCCCATTGTCATGGGTTGTTGGCGATCAGGGTGTTTACCGCGCGAATATGCAGTCTGAAAAAGAGCGTAAACGTGCTGAGCGTATTGCAGTGACAAATCTGCGTTCGCCGGACGAGATTTAACACTGCGGTCTGAGAGTCAACCCTGAGGGGAGGTGTTTATGAATATCCCCCTTACGGCATAAATGACCATTTAGTGTGGTGAAAAAAATATGACAGATTTGACGACGCAAGATTCCGCCCTGCCAGCATGGCATACCCGTGATCATCTCGATGATCCGGTTATCGGCGAATTGCGTAACCGTTTTGGGCCAGAGGCCTTTACTGTTCAGGCGACCCGCACCGGAATTCCCGTGGTGTGGTTCAAACGTGAACAGTTACTGGAAGCGATTACCTTTTTACGAAAACAGCCAAAACCTTATGTCATGCTTTTCGATTTGCATGGCTTTGACGAGCGTTTACGTACTCACCGCGACGGTTTACCGGCCGCGGATTTTTCCGTTTTCTATCACCTGATCTCGGTCGAGCGTAACCGCGACATCATGATCAAAGTGGCATTGGCAGAAAACGATCTCCATGTTCCGACCATCACCAAAGTGTTCCCGAACGCTA
Source organism: Rahnella sp. ATs2 (assembly GCF_051851855.1). Lineage (NCBI taxonomy): Bacteria > Pseudomonadati > Pseudomonadota > Gammaproteobacteria > Enterobacterales > Yersiniaceae > Rahnella > Rahnella sp. ATs2. The sequence goes on from NZ_JBLYPL010000006.1 coordinate 87,247, forward strand.
ACTGGTATGAGCGCGAAACGTGGGAAATGTTCGGTATTACCTTCGATGGCCACCCGCACCTGACGCGCATCATGATGCCGCAGACCTGGGAAGGGCACCCGCTGCGTAAAGACTATCCGGCACGCGCCACCGAGTTCGATCCTTACGAGCTGACCAAGCAGAAAGAAGAACTCGAGATGGAGTCGTTAACCTTCAAGCCTGAAGACTGGGGCATGAAGCGTGGTACCGAAAATGAGGACTTCATGTTCCTCAACCTCGGTCCTAACCACCCGTCCGCGCACGGTGCTTTCCGTATCATCCTGCAGCTTGATGGCGAAGAGATTGTCGACTGTGTTCCGGACGTTGGTTACCACCACCGTGGTGCTGAGAAAATGGGCGAACGCCAGTCCTGGCACAGCTACATTCCTTACACCGACCGTATCGAATACCTCGGCGGTTGTGTTAACGAAATGCCCTACGTGCTGGCCGTTGAAAAACTCGCCGGTATCGTGACGCCGGATCGCGTTAACACCATCCGTGTCATGCTGTCTGAACTGTTCCGTATCAACAGCCATCTGCTGTACATCTCTACGTTTATTCAGGACGTGGGCGCAATGACTCCGGTGTTCTTCGCCTTTACCGATCGTCAGAAAATCTACGATCTGGTGGAAGCGATCACCGGTTTCCGTATGCACCCGGCCTGGTTCCGTATTGGTGGCGTAGCGCATGACCTGCCGAAGGGCTGGGATCGTCTGCTGCGCGAGTTCCTTGACTGGATGCCAGCGCGTCTGGATTCCTATGTCAAAGCGGCGCTGAAAAACACCATTCTGATTGGCCGTTCAAAAGGCGTAGCTGCGTATAACGCAGACGACGCTCTGGCCTGGGGCACCACCGGTGCTGGCCTGCGCGCAACGGGTATCCCGTTCGATGTGCGCAAATGGCGTCCATACTCTGGTTACGAAAACTTTGACTTTGAAGTCCCGACAGGTGATGGCGTCAGTGACTGCTATTCCCGCGTGATGCTCAAAGTAGAAGAGCTGCGTCAGAGCTTGCGCATTCTGGAACAGTGCTACAAAAACATGCCGGAAGGCCCGTTCAAGGCGGATCACCCGCTGACCACGCCGCCACCGAAAGAGCGCACGCTGCAACACATCGAAACCCTGATCACGCACTTCCTGCAAGTGTCGTGGGGGCCGGTCATGCCTGCGCAAGAATCTTTCCAGATGGTTGAAGCAACCAAAGGGATCAACAGCTACTACCTGACCAGTGACGGCAGCACCATGAGCTACCGCACCCGTGTCCGTACGCCAAGCTTCCCGCATTTGCAGCAGATCCCGTCCGTAATCCGTGGCAGCCTGGTATCCGACCTGATCGTGTATCTGGGCAGTATCGATTTTGTAATGTCAGATGTGGACCGCTAACGATGACAGATATCAATAAAGACTCAGAAGTTCAGTACATCAACGTCAGCGAGCCCGTCGCGCCGCCGGTGTTTGTGCTGAGCGACGCTGAACGTGAAGCGATTGAGCACGAAAAACATCACTACGAGGATGCCCGTGCGGCCTCTATCGAAGCGCTGAAGATCGTGCAAAAAGCGCGTGGCTGGGTGCCTGATGGCGCTATCTACGCGATCTCCGATGTTCTGGGCATTCCTGCCAGCGACGTTGAAGGTGTGGCGACATTCTACAGCCAGATCTTCCGTCAGCCGGTGGGCCGCCATGTGATCCGTTACTGTGACAGCGTGGTGTGCCACATCACCGGTTATCAGGGGATCCAGGCTGCTCTGGAACAACAGTTGCACATCAAGCCGGGCGAAACGACCGAAGACGGACGTTTTACCCTGCTGCCGACCTGCTGCCTCGGTAACTGTGACAAAGGCCCGTCAATGATGATTGATGAGGACACGCACAGCCATCTGACGCCAGAAGCGATCGGTTCGCTACTGGAGCGCTACGCATGACCTACATTCCAAGACACATCGAACGCACGCCAGAAATGCACCCGCTGACATGGCGTATGCGTGATGATAAGCAGCCTGTCTGGATTGACGAATACCGCAGCAAAAACGGTTACGTCGGTGCAGAAAAAGCACTTAAAGGTATGGCTCAGGAAGAAATCGTCAATCTGGTAAAAGACGCTGGCCTGAAAGGGCGCGGCGGCGCAGGTTTCTCCACCGGTCTGAAGTGGAGCCTGATGCCGAAAGACGAAAGCATGAACATCCGCTATCTGCTGTGTAACGCCGATGAGATGGAACCGGGTACGTATAAAGACCGTATGCTGATGGAGCAAATGCCGCACCTGCTGGTGGAAGGCATGTTGATCTCGGCATTCGCGCTGAAATCTTATCGTGGTTACATCTTCCTGCGTGGCGAATACATCGAAGCGGCTGTGAATCTGCGTCGTGCGATTGCGGAAGCCACAGAAGCGGGCCTGCTGGGTAAAAATATTCTCGGCACCGGTTTTGATTTTGAACTGATTGTCCACACCGGCGCAGGGCGTTACATCTGCGGTGAAGAAACCGCACTGATTAACTCGCTGGAAGGCCGCCGTGCTAACCCGCGTTCCAAGCCACCGTTCCCGGCGTCTGCCGGTGCATGGGGTAAACCGACCTGTGTGAACAACGTCGAAACCTTGTGCAACGTGCCAGCTATCCTGGAGCACGGTGTGGACTGGTACAAAGGTATGTCTGCGGGCAAAAGTGAAGATGCCGGCACCAAACTGATGGGCTTCTCTGGTCGGGTAAAAAATCCTGGCGTCTGGGAGTTACCGTTTGGGACTACCGCACGTGAAATTCTCGAAGACTATGCCGGTGGTATGCGTGATGGCCTGAAATTTAAAGCCTGGCAGCCGGGCGGGGCAGGGACTGACTTCCTGACCGCCGATCATCTGGATCTGCCGATGGACTTTGCCAGCATTGGTAAAGCGGGTAGCCGTCTGGGGACCGCACTGGCGATGGCCGTCGATCATGAAATCGGTATGGTTCCGCTGGTGCGTAACCTGGAAGAGTTCTTCGCCCGTGAATCTTGCGGATGGTGTACACCGTGCCGCGATGGTCTTCCGTGGAGTGTGAAAATTCTTCGTGCGCTGGAACGTGGTGAAGGCCAGCCGGGGGATATCGAAACTCTCCTGCAGCTTTGCCGCCAGCTTGGCCCCGGCAAAACCTTCTGCGCACACGCGCCAGGTGCCGTGGAACCATTGCAGAGTGCGATTAAATATTTCCGGGAAGAGTTTGAGGCGGGTATCGCCAAACAGCATTACAACAACGCACATGCGATTGCGGGCATTCAGCCAAACAATCTGCTGAAAGAGCGCTGGTAGTGAAGGCAACAGGCAGCGGACGTGAGCCCGCTGTGCGCGAATTTCCGGAACAAGGGACGCGCTGTCGAATGATATACGCCAACCCGGCAAGAATTTTTGATTAACGCCCGTTTAGGCGGGCCACGTGGAAGCATGCTGACTATGGCTACGATTCATGTAGACGGCAAAGAATACGACGTAGACGGAGCGGACAACCTGTTACAGGCTTGCCTCTCTCTCGGCCTCGATATTCCTTATTTTTGCTGGCATCCGGCGCTGGGAAGCGTCGGCGCTTGCCGCCAATGTGCGGTTAAGCAATACCAAAACGCGGAAGACACGCGCGGTCGTCTGGTGATGTCATGTATGACACCAGCGTCTGATGGCACCTTCATTTCCATCGACGACTCTGAAGCGAAAGAATTCCGTGAAAGCGTCGTGGAATGGCTGATGACCAACCACCCGCACGACTGTCCGGTGTGTGAGGAAGGCGGTAACTGTCACCTGCAGGATATGACAGTCATGACCGGCCACAGTATGCGCCGTTACCGTTTCACCAAACGTACCCATAACAACCAGGATCTCGGTCCGTTCATCTCCCATGAAATGAACCGCTGTATCGCCTGTTACCGCTGCGTCCGCTACTACAAGGATTACGCAGATGGTACCGATCTGGGTGTTTATGGCGCGCACGACAACGTCTATTTCGGTCGTCCGGAAGATGGCCCGCTGGAAAGCGAGTTCTCCGGTAACCTGGTAGAAGTGTGTCCGACCGGCGTATTCACCGATAAAACGCACTCCGAACGCTATAACCGTAAATGGGACATGCAGTTTGCGCCAAGCATCTGTCAGCAATGTTCTGTTGGCTGTAACACCAGCCCGGGTGAGCGTTACGGTGAACTGCGTCGTATCGAAAACCGTTATAACGGTACCGTAAACCATTACTTCCTGTGCGACCGTGGTCGTTTCGGTTATGGCTACGTGAACCTGAAAGATCGTCCGAAGAAACCATTGCAGCTGCGTGGTAACGACTGGATCGAACTTAACGCTGAACAGGCGATGCAGGGCGCGGCAGACATTATCCGTCAGGCGAAGAAAACCATCGGTATCGGTTCTCCGCGCGCGAGTCTGGAAAGCAACTTTGCGTTGCGCGAACTGGTCGGCGCCGAAAACTTCTATACCGGTATCAACGCGGCAGAGCAGGGCCGTCTGCAACTGATGCTGAACGTTCTGCGCAACAGCGGTGTTCACACACCGGCGCTGCGTGAAATCGAAGAATACGATGCCGTTCTGGTACTGGGCGAAGATTTGACTCAGACCGGCGCGCGCATCGCGTTATCTGTTCGTCAGGCCGTTAAAGGCAAAGCCCGTGCGATGGCTGCGGCTCAGCGCGTAGCCGACTGGCAAATCGCCGCTGTCCAGAACATCGGTCAGCACGCCAAACATCCGCTGTTCATCACTAACGTGGACAACACCAAACTCGACGATATCGCGGCTTACAATTACCGTGCACCGGTCGATGAGCAGGCGCGTTTCGGCTTTGCTATCGCCCATGCGCTGGATAATTCTGCGCCCGCGGTCAGCGACCTTGCTGATGGCCTGAACAAGAAAATCGACGTGATCGTGCAGGCACTGACCGGTGCGCGCAAGCCGCTGATCATCACCGGTACGAGCGCCGGTTCTGATGCCATCATCGAAGCCGCTGCAAATATCGCCAAAGCCCTGAAAGTGGCTGGCAGCGATGTCGGCATTACGTTCGTGGCTTCTGCGGCAAACAGCATCGGTCTTTCGATGATTGGTGGTGGTACGCTGGACGAAGCTCTTGAATTGCTGACCCGCGGCGAAGCTGACAGCGCGATCGTGATGGAAAATGACCTATACCGTCAGGCGCCTGAAGCGAAAGTTGATGCGGCATTAGCGAATGTGCAGAACTTGCTGGTCGTTGATCATCAGCGTACGCGCATTATGGATAAAGCCAGCCTGATCCTGCCTGCGGCAAGTTTCGCAGAAAGCGACGGCACGCTGGTGAACCAGGAAGGCCGCGCACAGCGCTTCTTCCAGGTTTACGATCCGGCTTACTACGACACAACGGTTGCCATGCTGGAAAGCTGGCGCTGGATGCACTCGCTGCATTCCACCATCAACAGCCGCCATGTTGACTGGACGCAGCTGGATCACGTCATTGAAGCCTGCGTTGAAGCACTGCCACAGCTGAAAGGCATGGTAGAAGCTGCGCCAAACGCCAGCTTCCGTATCCGTGGTCAGAAACTGGCGCGTTCTCCGGCACGTTCCAGTGGTCGTACCGCCATGCGCGCAAACATCAGCGTTCATGAACCGCGTCAGCCGCAAGATAAAGACACCATGTTTGCCTTCTCAATGGAAGGGAACAACAGCCCGACAGCCAACCGCAATCAGGTGCCATTCGCCTGGGCGCCGGGCTGGAACTCACCACAAGCCTGGAACAAATTCCAGAGCGAAGTCGGCGGCAGTCTGCGCCATGGTGATCCGGGTGTGCGCTTGATTGAAGCAGGTGAGGGGACACTCGATTACTTCACCACTATTCCGGCTGCCTTTACTGCGCAGAGCGATAACTGGCGTGTTGCGCCTTATTATCACCTGTTCGGCAGCGAAGAAATGACACAGCGCTCTAAGGTGATCCAGCAACGTATGCCACAGGCGTATGTGATGGTTAACCCGGCAGATGCCGCGCAATTAGGGGTGAACGCAGGTTCTCAGGTGGAATTCACCTGTGCCGGTCAGACCCTCAGATTGCCGGTTCGTCTGAGCGAAACATTGAGTCAGGGCCAGGTTGGCCTGCCGTTGGGCTTGCCGGGCATTCCTCCGATACTGGTTGGCGCAACGGTTGAAAATCTGCGGGAGGCAGCACAATGAGCTGGTTTACACCTGTAGTCATTGATTCATTGATCGCCATTCTGAAAGCTGTCGTGATCCTGCTGGTTGTTGTGACCTGCGGGGCCTTTATGAGCTTTGGTGAGCGTCGCTTGCTGGGGCTGTTCCAGAACCGTTACGGGCCAAACCGTGTCGGCTGGGGCGGTTCCCTGCAGCTGGTCGCTGACATGATCAAGATGTTCTTTAAGGAAGACTGGGTACCTAAATTCACCGACAAAGCCATCTTTACGCTGGCACCGATGATTGCATTTACGTCCCTGCTGATCTCCTTTGCGATTGTTCCGGTCAGTCCGACCTGGTTCGCCGCAGACCTGAACATCGGCATTTTGTTCTTCCTGATGATGGCCGGTCTGACCGTCTATGCCGTGTTGTTCGCTGGCTGGTCCAGTAATAACAAATACTCGCTGCTGGGTGCGATGCGTGCGTCCGCTCAGACGCTGAGCTACGAAGTGTTCCTCGGCTTATCGCTGATGGGCGTTGTAGCGCAGGCGGGTTCTTTCAATCTGCAAGACATCGTCATTTCTCAGTCGCACATGTGGAACATCATCCCGCAGTTCTTTGGTTTCGTGACCTTTGCGATTGCCGGCGTTGCTGTTTGCCACCGTCATCCGTTTGACCAGCCGGAAGCCGAGCAGGAACTGGCCGATGGTTACCACATTGAATATTCCGGTATGAAATTCGGTCTGTTCTTCGTGGGGGAATACATCGGTATCGTGACTGTCTCTGCGCTGATCGTCACCTTGTTCTTCGGTGGCTGGCAGGGGCCGTTCCTGTATCCGGTGATCTGGTTTGCGCTGAAAACGGCGTTCTTCATGGTGATGTTCATTTTGATCCGTGCTGCTTTACCGCGTCCCCGCTACGACCAGGTGATGTCATTTGGCTGGAAAGTTTGCCTGCCATTGACCTTGCTTAATCTGCTGGCGACCGCTGCGGTCATCTTGTACAACGCGCAATAAGGGGTGATGAAACCATGACATTGAAAGACATAGTGGTCGGGTTCGGTACCCAGGTTCGCAGCTTGTGGATGATAGGCATGCACGCCTTCGCCAAGCGCGAAACCCAGATGTACCCTGAAGTTCCGGTCAATCCACCTCCGCGTTACCGTGGCCGTATCGTGCTGACGCGCGATCCGGACGGTGAAGAGCGCTGCGTTGCCTGTAACCTGTGTGCGGTAGCCTGTCCGGTAGGCTGTATTTCTCTGCAAAAAGCAGAAATGAAAGACGGTCGCTGGTATCCGGAATTCTTCCGCATCAACTTCTCACGCTGCATTTTCTGCGGTCTGTGTGAAGAAGCTTGCCCGACAACAGCCATTCAGCTGACGCCGGACTTCGAGCTGGGCGAATTCAAACGCCAGGATCTGGTGTATGAAAAAGAAGATCTGTTGATTTCTGGGCCGGGTAAATATCCGGAATACAATTTCTACCGGATGGCCGGTATGGCGATTGACGGCAAGTCGAAAGGCGAAGCTGAAAACGAAGCCAAACCGATCAACGTCAAAGGTCTGTTGCCTTAAGGAGCCGCAAGCATGGAATTTGCATTTTATATTGCAGCCCTGGTGGCCGTGTTGGCGACATTGCGTGTTATCACGCATACCAACCCGGTTCATGCACTGCTGTATCTGATCGTCTCTTTACTGGCGATTGCTGCGGTCTTCTTCTCGCTCGGTGCGTATTTCGCCGGTGCCCTGGAGATCATCGTTTACGCCGGCGCCATTATGGTGCTGTTCGTCTTCGTCGTGATGATGCTCAACCTCGGCAATGTCGAAGAACAGGAACGTGCATGGCTTAAACCTGCTACCTGGATCGGACCTTCGGTTCTGTCAGTCATCCTGCTGGTGGTGATGATCATGTCAATCCTCGGCGTGCATGACCACGGCATCAAAGGCGACATGATTGACGCGAAAGCGGTGGGCATCGCGCTGTTCGGGCCTTACGTTCTGGCTGTTGAACTGGCGTCAATGTTGCTGCTGGCCGGTCTGGTCGTGGCATTCCATATTGGTCGTGAACATAAACCGGGTGAAGTCTTCGGTGACGCACCGGTCACGACCGAAATGGCAACAAAAAGAAAACCGGAGGAGAGAGCATGATCCCTCTACAACATGGTCTTATACTGGCCGCGATCCTCTTTGTTTTGGGGCTTACCGGGCTGCTGGTTCGTCGTAATTTGCTGTTTATGCTGATCAGTCTTGAAGTGATGATTAACGCGGCAGCGCTGGCGTTTATCGTGGCGGGAAGCTACTGGGGTCAGGCAGACGGGCAGGTGATGTACATTCTGGCTATCAGCCTGGCTGCGGCGGAGGCCAGTATTGGTCTGGCGTTGCTGCTGCAACTGTATCGCCGTCGCCACACTCTCAATATTGATACTGTCAGTGAGATGCGCGGATGAACTTACTCTATTTAACAATTTTGTTCCCGCTGATTGGCTTCCTGTTACTGGCCTTTTCACGCGGTCGCTGGTCTGAAAATACCTCTGCTACCATTGGCGTAGGTTCCATTGGTCTGGCAGCAGTGACCACCCTTTATGTGGGCATCAATTTCCTCAGCCAGAAAGCGGCGGGCGTGGAAGTCTTTAATCAGCATCTGTGGAACTGGATGCAGGTCGGTGACTTCAATATTCCTGTCACATTGACGCTCGACGGTTTGTCGATGACCATGCTGTCCGTGGTGACCGGCGTCGGTTTCTTCATCCACATGTTCGCTTCCTGGTACATGCGCGGTGAAGAAGGCTACTCACGCTTCTTCGCATACACCAACCTGTTTATCGCCAGCATGGTGATTCTGGTACTGGCAGACAACCTGTTGCTGATGTACCTCGGTTGGGAAGGCGTGGGTCTTTGCAGTTACCTGTTGATCGGTTTCTACTATACCCATCCGGCTAACGGCGCGGCAGCGATGAAAGCATTTATCGTAACCCGTGTGGGTGACGTGTTCCTGGCTTTCGCACTGTTCATCCTGTACCGCGAACTGGGTACGCTGAACTTCCGTGAACTGATGGTCCTGGCACCGCAGAAACTGGCAGTAGGCGACACGGCAATTACCTGGGCGACCCTGATGTTACTGGGCGGCGCAGTGGGTAAATCCGCACAGCTTCCGCTTCAGACCTGGCTGGCAGACGCCATGGCCGGTCCGACGCCGGTTTCCGCGCTGATCCACGCCGCGACCATGGTCACCGCCGGTGTTTACCTGATTGCACGTACTCATGGCCTGTTCCTGATGGCGCCTGAAATTCTGCATCTGGTGGGCATTATCGGTGCGGTCACGCTGGTTCTGGCCGGTTTCGCGGCGCTGGTGCAAACCGATATCAAACGTGTTCTCGCGTACTCGACCATGAGCCAGATTGGTTACATGTTCCTGGCGCTGGGCGTTCAGGCGTGGGATGCCGCTATCTTCCACCTGATGACGCACGCATTCTTCAAAGCACTGTTGTTCCTTTCTTCCGGTTCGGTCATTTTGGCCTGCCACCACGAACAGAACATCTTCAAAATGGGTGGATTACGTAAATCCATTCCTCTTGTCTATATCTGCTTCCTGGTCGGTGGCGCGGCGCTGTCCGCCTTACCAATCATCACTGCGGGCTTCTTCAGTAAAGATGAAATCCTCGCGGGTGCGCTGGCTAACGGCCACCTGAATCTGATGGTTGCTGGGCTGGTCGGTGCGTTTATGACCTCGCTGTACACCTTCCGCATGATCTTCATCGTCTTCCACGGCGAAGAGAAAATCAAAGCACATGCGGGTAAAGGCATCACTCACCACCTGCCGCTGCTGGTGTTACTGGTTCTGTCCACCTTTATTGGCGCGATGATTGTTCCGCCACTGAAAGGCGTACTGCCGGATACCACTGAGCTGGCGCATGGCAGTGTGTTGACGCTGGAAATCACATCAGGCGTGATTGCAATTGCGGGCATTCTGCTGGCGGCTGCCCTGTATCTGGGGAAACGCTCGCTGGTCAACAGCATTGCGAAAAGCGCACCGGGCCGTTTCTTCACGACCTGGTGGTTCCATGCCTGGGGCTTCGACTGGCTGTACGACATGATTTTCGTGAAACCTTATCTGCTGGTTGCGAAACTCCTGCAACGTGATCCGCTGAACTCAATGATGAATCTGCCTGCGCTGTTTGCCCGTCTGGGTAACCGTGGTCTGACTCTCAGCGAAAACGGTCAGGTTCGTTGGTACGTCGCGTCAATGGGGCTCGGTGCAGTGGTCGTTCTGGCGCTGCTGCTGGTGATTTAAGCCTGCATTACGGGTGTAGTTATCAATGCCGGTCTGTTCGTGTAACCGACCGGCAAGTGAAATAGCCTTCGGGCATAAAAGAAGGGAACGACACGCCATGCTATTACCTTGGCTAATATTTATCCCCTTTATCGGCGGGCTGCTGTGCTGGCAGACTGAGCGCTTTGGGAGCAAAGTACCGCGCTGGATCGCGTTAATTGCGATGGGGCTGACGCTGGCTCTTTCCGTGCAATTGTGGTTGCAGGGAGGATATTCATTAACGACGCCTGCGGGTATTCCACAGTGGCAATCCGAGTTTTCGGTGCCGTGGATCCCTCGTTTTGGCATCAGCTTCCATCTGGCGCTGGACGGTTTGTCCCTGCTGATGGTGGTTCTGACCGGTCTGTTGGGTGTTCTGGCGATCCTCTGTTCGTGGCGTGAAATCCAGAAGTATCAGGGTTTTTTCCACCTGAACTTACTGTGGATCCTCGGCGGCGTGATCGGCGTGTTCCTCGCCATCGACATGTTCCTGTTCTTCTTCTTCTGGGAAATGATGCTGGTGCCGATGTACTTCCTGATTGCCTTGTGGGGACACAAAGCGTCAGACGGTAAAACGCGTATCAGCGCAGCAACCAAATTCTTCATCTATACGCAGTCCAGCGGTCTGGTGATGTTGATTGCCATCCTCGGTCTGGTGTTTGTGCATTACAACGCCACCGGCGTGTGGACATTCAACTACGCTGACCTGCTGAAAACGCCAATGTCGCACGGTGTTGAATATCTGCTGATGCTGGGCTTCTTCATCGCCTTCGCGGTGAAAATGCCGGTTGTGCCACTGCACGGCTGGTTGCCGGATGCGCACAGTCAGGCACCAACCGCCGGTTCCGTCGACTTGGCCGGTATCTTGCTGAAAACCGCGGCCTACGGGATGTTGCGTTTCTGTCTGCCACTGTTCCCGGAAGCGTCTCACCAGTTCGCACCGATTGCTATGTGGCTGGGGGTGATTGGTATCTTCTACGGTGCGTGGATGGCGTTCTGCCAGACTGATATTAAACGTCTGATTGCTTACACCTCCGTTTCGCACATGGGCTTCGTGCTGATTGCTATCTACACCGGCAGCCAGCTGGCGTACCAGGGCGCAGTTATCCAGATGATTGCACATGGTCTGTCCGCAGCCGGTATGTTCATCATCTGTGGTCAGCTGTACGAACGTCTGCATACCCGTGATATGCGCCAGATGGGCGGATTGTGGGGCCGTATTAAATACCTGCCAGCGTTGTCTCTGTTCTTCGCCGTCGCCACTTTAGGGATGCCGGGTACAGGTAACTTCGTCGGTGAATTCCAGATCCTGTTCGGCAGCTACCCGGTTGTGCCGGTGATCACTGTCATCTCAACCTTTGGTCTGGTGTTCGCTTCGGTTTACTCACTGGTGATGATGCAGCGCGCTTACTACGGCAAAGCAAAATCTGACGAACCGCTGCCGGGCATGACCTCACGCGAACTGTCGATCATCTTGTTACTTGTTGTATTGCTGGTGGCGCTGGGTTTATACCCGCAGCCAATTCTGGATACTTCAAGTGCTGCGATGAGCAACATTCAGCACTGGTTCGGGTCTTCAGTTTCCACTATTTCAACGACAAGGCCGTAACTCGCCATGACATTTACACTTCAAAATCTGATCGCACTATTACCGCTGATGATCGTCGGATTGACGGTGGTGGTGGTGATGCTGTCCATTGCGTGGCGACGCGACCATTTTCTTAATGCCACACTGACAGTCATCGGGCTGAACGTTGCCTTACTTTCCCTTTACTACGTCGGGCAGGTCGGCCCGCAGGACGTCACACCGTTGCTGCGCGTTGACGGCTACTCGATGTTCTACATCGGGCTGGTGCTGCTGGCGAGTCTGGCCACCAGTACGTTTGCTTACCCCTGGCTGGCCGGTTATCCGGACAACCGCGAAGAGTTCTACCTGTTAGTTCTCATTGCGGCCATGGGCGGCATTCTGCTGGCATGCTCTAACCATCTGGCGTCAATGTTCCTCGGGATCGAACTGATTTCCCTGCCATTGTTCGGCCTGATTGGTTACGCCTACCGCCAGAAACGCTCGCTGGAAGCGGCGATCAAATACATGCTGCTGTCGGCTGCTGCGTCTTCCTTCCTGCTGTTTGGTATGGCGCTGCTGTACGCACAGTCCGGTGATTTGTCCTTTGCGTCACTGGGCAAAAACCTGGGCGACGGCGTGATGCTGCACCAGCCGTTGCTGATGGCCGGTCTGGGCATGATGATTGTCGGTCTGGGCTTCAAGCTGTCGCTGGTTCCGTTCCACCTGTGGACGCCAGACGTGTATCAGGGCGCACCTGCACCGGTTTCGACTTTCCTGGCAACCGCCAGCAAAATCGCAATCTTCGCTGTGGTGATGCGTTTGTTCCTGTACGCGCCGGTGGCTGACAGCGAATCGATTCGTATCGTGCTGGCGATTATCGCCTTCTGCTCGATTCTGGTCGGTAACCTGATGGCGATCAGCCAGAGCAACATCAAACGTCTGCTCGGTTACTCTTCCATCGCTCACCTGGGTTATCTGCTGGTGGCGCTGATTGCCGTACAAACGCATCAGCTGTCGATGGAAACCGTTGGTGTGTATCTGGCTGGTTACCTGTTCAGCAGCCTCGGTGCTTTTGGTGTGGTCAGCCTGATGTCCAGCCCGTACAAAGGCCCGGACGCAGAATCGCTGTTCTCCTACCGTGGTCTGTTCTGGCATAAGCCAATCCTGTCTGCGGTAATGACCGTGATGATGCTGTCACTGGCCGGTATTCCGATGACGCTGGGCTTTATCGGTAAGTTCTACGTGATTGCGACCGGTGTGACCGCGCATCTGTGGTGGCTGACCGGTGCTGTGGTTGTCGGTTCTGCGATTGGTCTTTACTACTACCTGCGTGTAACGGTGAGCTTGTATCTGAGCGCGCCTGAAACACTGGTTCGTGATACGCCAAACAACTGGGCGCTCACGGCGGGTGGGGTAGTTGTACTGATTTCCGCGATTCTGGTGCTGTTGCTGGGTATCTTCCCGCAACCGCTGATTTCGCTGGTACAGATGGCGCAACCGCTGCTCTGATAAAGTCTGCAAATGCAGTCTGAAAAGCTGACGAAGCCGCTCACATGAGCGGCTTTTTTAATCGTATTAGTTGATAAATGTGATTCATATCACATTTATATGTACGTTCAGCTAAATATTACATTCATTTTGTGATCTTCCCCATTCCATTATTCCTGCCAATGCGTACACTGCGCGCTTGTTCAAATTCGTATGGAATTACACCATGAATGTTTTAGTGATGATTGCCATTACCACCGGCATCCTCTCCGGTATCTGGGGCTGGGTGGCTATCAGCCTTGGCCTGATAAGCTGGGCGGGATTCCTCGGATGCACGGCGTATTTCGCCTGTCCGCAGGGCGGGCTGCGCGGATTGCTTATCAGCACGCTGACCTGTCTCAGCGGCGTGTTCTGGGCGGTAGTGATCATCGCGGGCAGCGCCATGCGTCCCGAATGGAGCATTCTGGGTTATATGCTGACCGGCATCGTCGCCTTCCTGATGTGTATTCAGGCGCGTCAGCAGTGGCTGGCGTTTGTTCCGGGCACCTTTATCGGTGCCTGTGCGACTTTCGCCGCACAGGGCGACTGGCGGCAGGTGGTGGTGTCATTGCTGGTCGGTCTGGTGTTTGGTTACGCGATGAAAAACAGCGGATTATGGCTGGCGAAACAGCGCGAAAAGCAGCTGAATGGCGCTAAAAAAGCTGCTATTTTCCCGGACGTTAAAGGGTCAGAAGGTTCTTAAAACCCCGTTTTTACGACAGTTTTCTGATGATCTGTCGGGCAATTCAGGCGGAACTGCGCTAGGGTTAATGGCAGCATAAGTTTTTAGAAGACCCGAACACATCATAAGGAGATAACCATGGCTGACCAATTTGAGACACAGCAGAATTCGTTAGATGACGATTTGCGTATGCTGACTGAAACTCTGGAAGAAGTGCTGAAATCTTCCGGCGATAAAGCGGATGAGAAATACGTGCAAATTAAAGCACGTGCTGAAAACGCACTGAAAGACATTAAATCCCGTATTGACCCTTCCGCCCGTTCTTACTGCAAGAAAGCCCGTCACGTCGCGGAACAGACTGACAGCTATGTGCGTGAAAATCCGTGGCATGGCGTGGGCGTCGGTGCCGCCGTCGGCCTGGTTGTAGGCCTGTTGTTGCGTCGCTAATGTCATTACTTCAGGGGCAGCGTCTTGCTGCTCCTGCTCTTAACGCATTTGATAACTCCTTTGTCTGCTCCTATACTCCCTCTTAGCTAACAGCACTCACTTCAGCTTGATCTGTCGCATATTTTCATTTTTCGTATCGCCGCATAATTCATCCGTAATTGATCCAACCCGTTTTTTGATCCAGAAGGGTATTTCTACCCGTCACTAAACATCCGGTATGGCCCGAGGTAGCGGTGAAACAAATATCAGCAATCATTGAGCAGCTTGATACAACGCTGGCAGGCGAATGGCCTGATACAGCGGGGATCCGGCAGTTCAGTTATTCCCTGCAAAAACAGCCAGACACCGGCCTGCTGGAATGGTTGTCTGCGCAACCCTGCTACCCGAAATTCTACTGGCAACAGCGTGATGGCAATGAAGAAGCCGCCGTTTGTGGCGATGCTTACGCTTTTGGCGATACGGCACAGGCGCAGGCTTTCATTCGCGAGCATCAGGATGTACCTGACCTGCACATCTGGGGACTGAACGCCTTCAACGGCGCCGACAATTCGACCTTTGCTGCCAACGCACTGTTTCTCCCACGCATCGAACTTTGCCGTCAGGGCAGCCGCTACTGGTTGCGGTGTACGCTTTTCAGTGCACACTCTTTACGTGAGGAAGCTCGCCGCACACGTTTGTTCCTGCGATCTCTGGTCGCCAGTCAGGCTTTACCGCCGATCGCCTCCCGCGTATTACAGCACCAGCATTTACCGGCGCAGCCGCAGTGGAATCAGCTGATTACCCGCGCACTGAACTGCATTGAAGCGCAGCAATTCGACAAAGTCGTGCTGGCGCGAAAAACCACGCTGACTCTCAGTCAGCCGCTGAACGCCTGCGCATTTCTGGCTGCCAGTCGTGCGGTGAACCACCACTGCTATCACTTTATGCTGGCATTCACGCCACAACAGGCTTTCCTGGGTTCCAGCCCTGAACGCCTGTTCCTGCGCAACCACGATGAGTTATATACCGAAGCGCTGGCGGGCACCGTCGCCAACGATCCTGATGATTTTAAAGCACAGGAACTGGGCGACTGGCTGCTGAACGACGGCAAAAATCAGCGAGAAAACCTGCTGGTGGTGGATGACATTTGCCAGCGTTTGCAGGGCGGGGCGCAAACGCTCGACATCATGCCTGCCGAGATTTTACGTCTGCGCAAAGTACAGCATCTGCGCCGCAGTATTCATGGCGAACTGACGGAATCCGATGACGCCGGTTGTCTGCAACGTTTACAACCGACGGCGGCCGTCGCCGGATTGCCGCGTCAGGCAGCCCGCGAATTTATCGCTGAATTTGAGCCTTTTGACCGCGAATGGTATGCCGGTTCCGCCGGGTACATCAGCGCTGAACAGACGGAGTTTACCGTCGCGCTGCGTTCTGCGGCGGTGAAAGGACATCATCTGGAACTCTACGCTGGCGCGGGAATTGTCGCGGGTTCTGACGCTGCACAGGAATGGCAGGAAATCGAAAACAAAGCCGCAGGTCTGCGTACTTTGCTGGAAGAGCACTACACGCCTGCCGTTCAGGCCGGATAATCCTTTGCCGGAGTAAGTTGACCATGTCTGTTGCCGTTTTTAACCGCCGCTGGGCGACGTTGCTCCTCGAAAGCCTGACCCGCCATCAGGTGCAACACGTATGCATTGCGCCCGGTTCCCGATCCACGCCGCTGACCCTTGCCGCCGCGGCGCATCCGCACCTTATCTGCCATACCCATTTTGATGAACGTGGCCTCGGCCATCTGGCGCTCGGGCTGGCAAAAGCCAGCGGGCAGCGTGTGGCGATCATTGTCACCTCCGGCACAGCGGTAGCCAATCTTTATCCGGCGCTGATCGAAGCCGGGCTGACCGGCGAAAAGCTGGTATTGCTCACTGCCGACCGTCCGCCGGAGCTTATCGATTGTGGCGCGAATCAGGCTATCCGCCAGACCGGCATGTTTGCCAGCCATCCTGTACACACCCTGGATTTGCCGCGTCCGACGCCGGAAATCAGCGCCCGCTGGCTGGTCTCCGCGCTGGATAATGCACTGGCGCAGCAGACACACGGCGCGGTGCATATTAACTGTCCGTTCGCCGAACCGCTGTATGGTGAAGACAGCGGTGAACATCTGGACTGGTTGCAACAGCTGGGCGACTGGTGGCAGGGGCATCAGCCGTGGCTGAATTACTCGCCGGTTGAGCATACGACCGCACAGCCAGACTGGTTTTCCTGGCGGCAAAAGCGCGGCGTGATTATTGCCGGTCGCATTTCAGCACAGGAAAGCGAGTCCGTCGCCCGCTGGGCTGAAGTGCTTGGCTGGCCGCTGATCAGCGACGTTCAGGCTTCAACGGGTAACCCGCTTCCCTGTGCCGATCTTTGGCTGGCTTCACCGCAGGCGCAGGCTGTGCTGGCACGCGCTCAGCTGGTGATTCAGTTTGGCGGCGGTTTAACCGGTAAACGTTTACTGCAATGGCAGGCGGCGTGCGAACCCGTGGAATACTGGCTGATTGATACGCTGCCGGGGCGTCAGGATCCGGCGCAGCACCGTGGCCGCAGGATACAGGCGACCGTCGCTGACTGGTTGCTGACGCATCCGGCTCAGCCACAGCCTGACTGGGCGGAAGAGCTTGGATCCTGTTCGCAACGTGCCAGTCAGGCGGTGAAAACTCATCTCGATGGCACTTTTGGAGAGGCCGCCGCCGCATGGCAGCTTCCGGCATTATTGCCCGCGCACGGCCAGTTATTCCTCGGCAACAGCCTGATTGTCCGGCTGGTCGATGCCTTTGCAAAACTGCCCGCCGGTTATCCTGTTTATGCCAATCGCGGTGCAAGCGGTATTGATGGTTTGCTTTCCACCGCTGCGGGCGTGCAGCGCGCAACCTGCAAACCGACGCTGGTGCTGCTCGGCGATATCTCTGCGCTGTATGATTTGAACGCACTGGCGCTGATGCGTCAGTGCTCAGCGCCAACCGTCATCATTATCGTTAACAACAACGGCGGACAGATTTTCTCGCTGCTACCGACGCCGGAAGCTGAGCGCCAGCGATTTTACTGCATGCCGCAGAACGTCAGTTTCAGTCACGCGGCGGCGATGTTTGGTCTGGATTATGCCTGCCCGACGTCAGTGCCTGCGCTGTATCAGGCTGTCAGCGAATGCTGGCAGCACGGCGGCGTGAAGCTGATCGAGCTGAAAGTCAGTGAGACGGATGGAGCAGAAAGCCTGCGCACGCTGGTCCGCCAGATGAGCGCATCATGACGCTGGCCTGTACTTCGCTAAATGCCGGAGCCACAGGCCGTCCGTGGCTGGTATTTCTCCATGGCCTGCTGGGCAGCGCGCAAGACTGGCAGCCGTTACAGGCGTCGCTCGAAGGCTGGCCTTGTCTATTTGTCGATTTGCCGGGACACGGGCGTTCAGCGCAATTAACCGCCGCCGGTTTTGCGGATGTCAGCCAGTTACTGACCGATACTTTGCATCAGCAGGGGATATCGTCGTACTGGCTTATTGGCTACTCGCTCGGCGGACGCATCAGTTTGTATCACGCGTGCCAGGGGGATCGCAGCGGATTGCAGGGCGTGCTGATCGAAGGTGCGCATCCCGGGCTGACCTGTCAGGCCGAACGCGCGCAGCGTCGTCATCACGATCAGCAATGGGCGACGCGCTTTTTGCAACTGCCGTGGAAACAGGCGCTCGCCAGCTGGTATCGCCAGCCTGTGTTTTCCGGCCTGACCGATGAACAGCGACAGCAGCTGATTTTGCTGCGGGAAAACAACAATCCCCACACTGTGGCTGCGATGCTCACCGCGACATCGCTTTCTGTCCAACCCGATTTGCGCGGACAACTGCATCAGCTTTCGCTGCCCCTGATCTGGTTATGCGGCAGTCATGACACCAAATTTATTCATCTCGCGCAGCATTCCGGTTTCGAACTGCGCACTATCGCCAATGCCGGGCATAACGCCCACCGTGAAAATCCGGCGGAATTTGTCCGTCAGGCGCTGGCATTTATTACTTCACCTGTCTTAAAGGACGTTGCACATGATTTATCCTGATGAAAAAGAACTTTACGCGCCGGTCGAATGGCGTGACTGCACCGGTGAGTTTGAAGATATTCGTTATCACAAATCCACCGATGGCATCGCCAAAATCACCATCAACCGCCCTCAGGTGCGTAATGCCTTTCGCCCGCTGACGGTGAAAGAAATGATCCGCGCCCTCGATGACGCCCGTAACGACGAAGGTATTGGTGTAATCGTGCTGACCGGTGAAGGCGAAAAAGCCTTCTGTGCCGGCGGTGATCAGAAAGTCCGTGGCGACTACGGCGGCTATCAGGATGCCAGCGGCGTGCATCATCTGAATGTGCTGGATTTTCAGCGCCAGATCCGCACCTGCCCAAAACCGGTTGTGGCGATGGTGGCGGGTTATTCCATCGGCGGTGGCCACGTGCTGCATATGATGTGCGACCTGACGATTGCGGCAGATAATGCCATCTTCGGCCAGACCGGCCCGAAAGTCGGTTCTTTCGACGGCGGCTGGGGCGCATCTTATATGGCGCGTATCGTCGGCCAGAAAAAAGCCCGCGAAATCTGGTTCCTGTGCCGTCAGTACGATGCTAAAGCCGCGCTGGAGATGGGACTGGTCAACACCGTGGTTCCGCTGGCAGATCTGGAAAAAGAAACCGTGCGCTGGTGTCGTGAAATGCTGGAAAACAGCCCGATGGCGCTCCGTTGCCTGAAAGCGGCTCTGAACGCGGATTGCGACGGTCAGGCCGGTTTACAGGAACTGGCGGGTAACGCCACCATGCTGTTCTACATGACTGACGAAGGTCAGGAAGGCCGCAACGCGTTTAACGAAAAACGCCAGCCGGACTTCAGCACATTTAAGCGGAATCCATAATGCGCCGCGCCACGGTGTACCGGTATTGCCTGCCGATGGAAGCGGGCGTGGTGCTGCGCAACCAGCGTCTCAAAACGCGCGACGGGCTGCTGGTTTCATTGTGGCAGGACGATAAAACAGGCTGGGGCGAGATTGCGCCGCTGCCCGGATTCAGTCAGGAAGATTTGCCTCAAGCGCAGGACGCCGTTCAGCATGGTCTGAGTCAGTGGATGCAGGGCGCGTCGCTGACGGCGGTTGCGTCAGCATTCAGCACGCTGCCCTCAGTGGCTTTCGGGCTGAGCTGTGCCGATGCCGAACTGCGCGATGAACTGCCGCAGGTGCTGAGTACGCGCTGTGCGCCTTTGTGCCACGGTGATCCGAATGAGCTTTATGCACGTCTCGGTGCATTACCCGCAGATGCGCATGGCCGCAAGGTCGCCAAAGTAAAAGTCGGGTTGTACGAATCTGTCGGTGACGGCCTGAATGTCAGTATGCTGCTGGAAGCCTTACCGGATTTGCATCTGCGTCTCGATGCTAACCGCAGCTGGACGCCGGTTAAAGCCGCAGGATTTGCCCGCCACGTCGCGCCGGAACTGCGATCCCGCATCACGTTTATCGAAGAACCCTGCCTGAGCCGCGATCAATCCCGCGACTTTGCCCGTCTGACCGGTATCGCAATCGCCTGGGATGAAAGCGTGCGTGAAACGGGTTTTACCGTGCAGGCTGAGCCGGGTGTGGCAGCGATTATCATTAAACCTACGCTCACCGGCAGTCTGATGCGTTGCCGCCAACTGATAGCGCAGGCACACGCCGCCGGGCTGGAAGCGGTGATCAGCTCATCCATTGAATCCAGTCTGGGACTGACACAACTGGCGCGTATCGCGCAGTGGCTGACACCGGATGCGGTTCCCGGTCTGGATACGCTGGATCTGATGCAGGCGCAACTGGTTCGCCGCTGGCCGGATTCCGCGCTTCCGCTGACCGATGTTTCCGCGCTGGAGATTGTATGGCAGAGCAGATAGAGAAGCAGATAAATAGTATGGCAGAGCAAATAATGACGGACTGGCCGTGGCGTCAGAGGTCTGCGCAAACCCCTTTTGCTGTGGCGCTCAAAGCCGGAGACGTCAGCTGGTGCTGGCGCGATTTACAGCACCGCGTTGATTCGCTGGCCGCCGGATTTATTGCGCAGGGCGTGACGGAAGGCACCGGCGTGGTGTTGCGCAGTAAAAATAATCTGGATGCGTTGCTGTGTTATCTGGCGCTGTTACAGACCGGTGCGCGTTTATTGCCGCTTAATCCGCAACTGCCTCAGACGTTATGCGAGGAACTGCTTTCTCAGCTCAATATTGATTTTATGCTCGACCTGGCTGAAACGGCGCTGGGTTTAAATATCCCCGCGCTTTCGCTGCAAAATGCCTGGTCCGTCAGCGCTGTCGCATGGCAACCGGATCGCGTGGCAACTCTGACGCTGACCTCCGGCTCCACGGGTTTACCTAAAGCCGCCGCGCATACCGTCTCCGCTCATCTCGCCAGTGCGGCCGGGGTGCTGGGGCTGATTAATTTCACACAGCACGACAGCTGGCTGCTCTCGTTGCCGCAATTCCACGTTTCCGGACAGGGCATCATCTGGCGCTGGTTGCTGGCTGGCGCGACGCTGGTGCTGGCTGACGGACAACCGTTTGAAGCGGCGCTGCAGGAATGCAGCCATGCCTCACTGGTGCCGACTCAACTCTGGCGCCTGCTCAAAGGCACGCCGTTGCCTGAACAGCTCAAAGATGTCCTGCTGGGTGGCGCGCAGATCCCGCCGGAATTAACCCTGCAAGCAGAACGCGCCGGTATCCGCTGCTGGTGCGGATATGGCATGACCGAAACGGCGTCGACCGTGACGGCAAAACGGGCAGATGGATCTGCGGGCGTCGGGCTGGCGCTCAGCGGTAAAGACGTCAAAATTGTTGATCAGGAAGTCCTGATCCGCAGCGACAGTCTGGCCTGCGGTTACTGGAAAAATGGCGCACTGACGCCGGTTGTCAGTACTGACGGCTGGTTACATACGCGTGACCGGGGAGAATGGCGGGATGGCGAACTGCTGATCGCCGGGCGGTTGGATAATCTATTTTTCAGCGGCGGGGAAGGGATACAGCCTGAAGATATCGAGAAAGTGCTGGTAAGCCATCCGCAGGTTTTTCAGGCGTTTGTGATACCGGTGGAAGACGAGCAATTTGGACAGCGGCCGGTCGCCGTGCTCGAAGCACAAGCCGGGCTGCTGTATGAGGAACTCAATCTCTGGCTGAGCAATAAACTCCCGCGCTTTCAGCTACCGGTGGCTTATCATTCGCTGCCTGAAACTCTGGCACAGGGCGGGATTAAAATCTCGCGGGCCAGCGTCCGCCAGTGGATAGACATGCTTTCGTAAAATATGCTTTTGCAGAAAACATTCTTTTGCAAAAAATAGAAAGGGCCGCGCATTGCGGCCCTTGTCATGTATGCGGCGCTAAAATCAGTCTTTCAGGGCTTTCTCAACACCTGCGCCATAAGCCGGGTCGACTTTATAGAACAGTGCGACCTGACGTGCCTGCGTGTCCGGCGACGCATGTTTCAGCTCACCGGCAATGCGCGCAAACATGCGCTGATGTTCGGCCTCAGACAGCAAATTGAACAGCAGACGCGGCTGGGTGAAGTAATCGTCATCTTCACGGTGATTCCAGTGATCGGCCGCGCCTTCAATGCTCAGTGGCGGTTCGCTGAAATCAGGTTGTTCCTGGAACAGACCGGCGTTGTTCGGTTCGTACGTCACGCCGTTGCCGCTGTTACCGTCCACACGCATTGCGCCGTCACGATGATAATTATGGAACGGGCATTTTGGCGCGTTCACTGGGATCTGATGATGGTTCACACCCAGACGGTAGCGGTGCGCGTCGCCGTAGGAGAACAGACGTCCCTGTAACATGCGATCTGGTGAGAAACCAATACCAGGGACCACATTCGCCGGGCTCATAGCGACCTGTTCCACTTCGGCAAAGTAGTTTTCCGGATTGCGGTTCAGTTCGAATTCACCGACTTCGATCAGCGGATAATCGCTATGCAGCCAGACTTTAGTCAGGTCA
The DNA here is from genome assembly GCF_051851855.1 of Rahnella sp. ATs2. Taxonomy (NCBI): domain Bacteria; kingdom Pseudomonadati; phylum Pseudomonadota; class Gammaproteobacteria; order Enterobacterales; family Yersiniaceae; genus Rahnella; species Rahnella sp. ATs2. The sequence continues at coordinate 109,889 of NZ_JBLYPL010000006.1, forward strand.
AACGGGTTGTACGGCAGTTTTGAGGCGTCCGCTTCCGGCATGATTTGCACGAACAGCTTCCAGCGAGGGAAATCGCCACGTTCAATCGCTTCGTACAGATCACGCTGGGAGCTTTCGCGGTCGGTGCCCACCAGTTTTTCTGCTTCGTCGTCCATCAGGTTTTCAATACCCTGCTGGCAGCGGAAGTGGAATTTCACCCAGAAACGTTCATTTTCTGCATTAATAAAGCTGAATGTATGGCTGCCGAAACCGTGAATATGACGGTAAGAGGCGGGCAGACCGCGGTCACTGACGTCGATGGTCAGCTGATGCAGAGCTTCCGGAAGATGCGAGAAGAAGTCCCATTTATACGCCGGATTACGCAAGTTAGTGCGCGGGTCACGTTTAACGACGTGGTTCAGGTCAGGGAATTTCAGCGGGTCACGCAGATAAAATACCGGCGTATTATTGCCGACTAAATCCCAGTTACCTTCTTCGGTGTAAAACTTCATCGAGAAACCGCGGATATCACGCTCTGCATCTGCCGCACCGCGTTCACCGGCCACCGTCGAGAAACGGATAAACATGTCAGTTTGCTTGCCAATTTCGGAGAAGATTTTCGCGCGGGTGTAAGCGGTAATATCGTGGGTGACGGTAAATGTACCGTGAGCGCCGGAACCTTTTGCGTGCATACGGCGCTCAGGGATCACTTCGCGGTCGAAGTGCGCTAATTTCTCAAGAAACCAGACATCCTGCAGAAGTAACGGGCCACGGCGACCCGCCGTTATTACGTTATTATTATCGACGACGGGCGCGCCAGCGGCAGTAGTTAAACCTTTCTTGGTCATAACAAATTCCTTCCAGTGAAAACGGGGTGTGTAGGTAAAAGAAGCGTTGTAGATCGTTAACATTCCTTGTTTGCGGGTTGCTCTCCTAAGCCAAATTAACTCTACCCATTACAAATAAACCATATGTTGATCAGGGGCAAATAGGTGGGAGTTATCATTTCGACGTGAAAACTTCGTTTCATCAATGAGAACGATGTTTCTTACAATTTTCTATGCTCCGCTGAATGTTTAAAAGTCCCAAAAAGTTGTTACAACAGAGTGAATTGCTTTAGACTTCCAGCGGAAGATTTAATGTCGTTTAGCTATTATTTGGGAAAAATAATGAAAAAGATCCTTGTCGCTGGCGCCGCTGCCAGCCTGATGTTTGCCGCGGCTTCTGCGAACGCCATCAGTGTTAACGGTGAAGTCGGCGAACACTACACGCACCTGGGCGTGGGCTTTGGTACCACTTCTCCGGGACTGGCTCTGAGCGGTGACTACACTCACAACGATGACGACGGTGATGTGGCTGGCGTTGGTTTAGGTTACAACATTCCTTTAGGGCCTTTCATGGCAACCGTTGGCGGTAAAGGTCTGTATACCAATCCGAAAGACGGCGACGAAGGTTACGCGGCTGCGGTCGGCGGTGGTCTGCAATTGCCAATCGCAAAAATGTTCACCCTGTACGGTGACTATTACTATTCCCCGGATTCACTCTCCAGTGGCATCGCAAACTATGAAGAAGCGAACGCAGGCATCCGTCTGACCGCCATTCCACTGGTGACCGTGAGCGTGGGTTACCGCTACATGGCGATGGACGGCAAAGACGGCAACCGCGATAACGTGGTGGCAGATGGCGCATATTTAGGCGGCGCCATCAACTTCTAAATACCCGTCATCTTTCAAGTTGCAGATGCGTTAGCTGTACTTGCTCACCCCGGTCACTGACCTGTGTCAGCTCCCGGGGATTCGCGCGCTTGCCGCCTTCCTGCACCATGAAATCTTTTGGGTATTACTCTGTTTAAAGCCTGCTTAGCAGGCTTTTTTATTGTCTGTAATATCACTTTGTGCCCCAAAGATTGTTTTTCTGTCTCAGCCTTTCTACAGTGGAATGACAAAAAAACAGAAGGAGAACGGGATGCTTAGGGTTGAGATGCTGAGTACGGGTGATGAAGTGTTGCATGGCCAGATTGTGGATACCAATTCGGCGTGGCTGGCGAATTATCTGTTCGAACAGGGTTTACCGATGACCAGCCGTGAAACCGTGGGCGACAGCCTGGACGCGCTGGTGGCTGTTCTCGAAGAACGCAGCCATATCGCCGATGTGCTGATCGTGAACGGCGGCTTAGGGCCAACGACGGATGATTTAAGCGCGCTGGCTGCGGCGAAAGCCTGCGGCGTTGAGCTGGTTGAAGATGCCGGCTGGATTAAAACCATGCAGGCGTTCTTTAACGAACGTGGCCGCCCGATGGCCGAATCTAATCGTAAACAGGCGCAGATCCCGGCCAATGCTGAGTTGCTGGATAACCCGGTCGGCACTGCCTGCGGCTTCAGCGTGAAGCTTAACCGTTGCCAGATATTCTTCACCCCGGGCGTGCCTTCTGAATTCAAAGTGATGGTGGAGCAGCAAATCGTTCCGCGTCTGCATAAACAGTTTCCGGCGCTGGAAGCCCCGCTGTGTCTGCGTCTCACGACGTTTGGTCGCGGTGAAAGTGATCTTGCGACGGAGCTGGATAAACTCGAACTGCCGGAAGGCGTGGTGATGGGTTACCGTTCTTCTTCACCGATTATCGAGCTGAAAGTCACCGGCCCGCGCTCGCAGGAAGCCGCCATGCACAAAGCATTTGAGCGCGTGCGCGAAGTGGCGGGGGAGAGCACCATTTTCGAAGGACTGGGCAGCCTGCCGGATCGTCTGGCTGAGCGTCTGCTGGCGCAGGATTTACGTCTGGCGGTCAGCGAAAGTTTCACCGGCGGACTGCTGAACTGGCGTCTGCAAAGCGCCGGCGTTCCGCTGGTCAACGGCGAGTTATTGCCACAGGGCGACGAAGCCTCACCAGAGAAATCCCTCGAATGCCTGCTGGCGCGCGCGCAGAGTCTGGCAGAAAGCACCGGCGCACAACTGGCTCTTGCCGTCGGTGCGCTGTCAGGGGATCAACTCAGTCTGGCGCTTCATACGCCATCCGGTACCAGCGGATTAACCATTCGTTATACCGCGACGCGTCACGGTCTGGCATTACGGCAGGAGACGATGGCAATGGTGGCGATGGATCTTCTCAGGCGTTATCTGAACGGGTGGGAACCGGTGGCGGATTATCCGTGGTTGGATCGGGTTGCTAAGGTTTAGCTTTAGCTTCCTCCCCTGCGAAGGGGAGGGCTGGGGTGGGGTATTAAAGCAAAATCAAAGAGTTGAGGTTGGCTTTGATGAGATGTTAGCCCTTAAAACCCCCTCCCGTCCTCCCCCTTCGCAGGGGGAGGAGTAAAGACTAAAACTCAATCTCAATATCCCCAACCGGCATGCAACAACACGGCAAAATCTCGCCGTCAGAGATGAAAGCTAAAGGCTTCTCACTGTACTCAACGACACCGTTGATCAGCTTCATCCGGCAAGATCCGCAATAACCTTCGCGACACTGGTATTCGACTTCAACCTGATGATGTTCAAACACTTCCAGCAAATTTCGGTGCTCTGACTTGCAGGCCAGTTGCTGGCCATTTGCTGAAAGTGTGATGGTTCTGTCCGTCATTTACAGCTCGAAATCACTCAGGTCGTCTGCGTGAACTTCAGAATCAATCTGACCCACGAGATAGGAGCTGACTTCTACTTCCTGCGGCGCAACCTGCACGTTATCAGATACCAGCCAGGCGTTGATCCACGGGATTGGGTTAGAGCGGGTTTTGAATGGCGCGTCCAGACCCACAGCCTGCATACGGATGTTGGTGATGTATTCCACGTACTGACACAGAATATCTTTGTTCAGGCCAATCATCGAACCGTCTTTGAACAGGTATTCCGCCCAGTCTTTTTCCTGCTGTGCCGCGAGCACGAACAGGTCGTGACATTCCTGCTGACATTCCAGCGCGATTTCTGCCATTTCCGGGTCGTCCTGACCTGAACGCAGCAGGTTCAGCGCGTGCTGAGTACCGGTCAGATGCAGGGCTTCGTCACGGGCGATCATCTTGATGATTTTCGCGTTGCCTTCCATCAGTTCACGTTCAGCGAACGCAAATGAACAGGCGAAGCTGACGTAGAAACGCACGGCTTCCAGCGCGTTCACGCTCATCAGACAGATGTAGAGTTTTTTCTTCAGCTCGCGCAGGTTTACCACGACCGTTTTGCCGTTGACCTGATGCGTACCTTCGCCCAGCAGATGGTAGTAGCTGGTCATCTCGATCAGTGTGTCGTAATAACCGGAGATGTCTTTCGCGCGCTTGAGGATTTCTTCGTTGGTGACGATATCGTCAAACACAATCGCCGGATCGTTCACGATGTTACGGATGATGTGCGTGTAAGAGCGTGAGTGAATGGTTTCTGAAAACGCCCAGGTTTCGACCCAGGTTTCCAGCTCAGGAATAGAAATGAGGGGTAACAGTGCCACGTTCGGGCTGCGACCCTGAATGGAATCGAGCAGCGTCTGGTATTTCAGGTTGCTCAGGAAGATGTGTTTTTCGTGATCCGGCAACGCCTGAAAATCGATACGGTCGCGGGAAACATCAATCTCTTCCGGACGCCAGAAGAAGGACAGCTGTTTTTCGATCAGTTTTTCAAAGATTTCATGCTTCTGCTGGTCGAAACGGGCAACGTTAACCGACTGGCCAAAGAACATTGGCTCAAGAAGCTGATCGTTTTTATTCTGGGAAAAAGTACTGTAAGCCATAACTTCCTCGACATTCTCGGCAAAAACCCCCTGACGGGGGTTTTGAATAATATATTTAGTTAAAACAGATGATTAGATTTTGCAGGCGCCGCTTTCGCAGTCGTCAGCCACGTCGGCTTTCATATCTTCCTGCACATCATCAGCACCGTCGCGGGTGTTCTGATAATACAGCGTTTTGACGCCAAATTTGTAGGCTGTCAGCAAGTCTTTCAACAACTGTTTCATCGGCACTTTACTGTTCGGGAAGCGCGACGGGTCATAGTTGGTGTTAGACGAAATCGCCTGGTCGATGAATTTCTGCATCACGCCAACCAGTTGCAGATAGCCGTCGTTGTTCGGCATATCCCACAGCAGTTCGTACTGATCCTTCAGACGCTCATACTCCGGCACGACCTGACGCAGGATCCCGTCTTTCGACGCTTTAATACTGATGTGGCCGCGCGGTGGCTCGATACCGTTGGTGGCGTTGGAGATCTGCGAAGAGGTCTCGGACGGCATCAGCGCAGACAGCGTGGAGTTACGCAGGCCGTGCGTTTTGATGCTTTCACGCAGCGTATCCCAGTCCAGATGCAGCGGCTCGTTGCAAATCGCATCCAGATCTTTCTTGTAAGTATCTACCGGCATGATGCCTTGTGAATAAGTGGTTTCATTGAACCACTGGCACGCACCTTGCTCTTTCGCCAGTTCGTTCGACGCTTTCAGCAGGTAATACTGAATGGCTTCAAACGTTTTGTGCGTAAGATTGTTTGCGCTGCCGTCGGAATAACGCACGCCGTTTTTCGCCAGATAGTAAGCGTAGTTAATCACGCCGATACCCAGAGTACGACGCCCCATCGCGCCACGTTTTGCGGCTTTAATCGGGTAATCCTGATAATCGAGCAGGGCGTCGAGGGCACGAACCGCCAGAACTGCCAGCTCTTCCAGATCGTCCAGGCTTTCTATCGCGCCGAGGTTGAAGGCAGACAGCGTACACAGCGCGATTTCGCCGTTTTCGTCGTTAACATCGTCCAGCGGTTTGGTTGGCAGTGCGATTTCCAGACACAGGTTGGACTGGCGAACAGGCGCGATAGCCGGATCAAACGGGCTGTGCGTGTTGCAATGGTCAACGTGCTGAATGTAGATACGTCCGGTAGATGCACGTTCCTGCATCATCAGGGAGAACAGTTCAACCGCTTTCACTTTCTGCTTACGGATGCTGGCGTCCTGCTCGTATTTTTCATACAGACGCTCGAACTCGTCCTGATCGGCAAAGAATGCATCGTACAGGCCAGGCACGTCAGAAGGGCTGAACAGGGTGATGTCGCCGCCTTTCACCAGACGCTGATACATCAGTTTGTTGATCTGCACGCCGTAGTCCATGTGACGGACGCGGTTGCCTTCAACACCACGGTTGTTTTTCAGAACCAGCAAGCTTTCGACTTCCAGATGCCACATCGGGTAGAACAGCGTCGCTGCGCCGCCACGAACGCCACCCTGAGAACAGGATTTCACCGCGGTCTGGAAATGTTTATAGAACGGGATACAACCGGTGTGGAACGCTTCACCGCCACGGATCGGGCTACCCAGCGCACGGATGCGACCGGCGTTGATGCCGATACCTGCACGTTGAGAAACGTATTTCACGATGGCGCTGGAGGTGGCGTTAATGGAATCCAGACTGTCGCCACATTCGATCAGAACACAAGAACTGAACTGACGGGTTGGGGTGCGCACGCCGGACATGATTGGCGTAGGCAGAGAAATTTTGAAGGTAGAAATCGCGTCGTAGAAACGTTTGATGTAATCCAGACGGGTTTCGCGCGGGTAGCCGGAGAACAGGCAAGCCGCGACCAGAATGTACAGGAACTGTGCGCTTTCGTAGATATCGCCGGTCACGCGGTTCTGTGCCAGATATTTCCCTTCCAGCTGCTTCACAGCGGCGTAGGAGAAATTCATGTCACGCCAGTGGTCAATAAAACTGTCCATCTGCTCGAACTCTTCAGTCGTGTAGTCTTCCAGCAGATGTTTGTCGTATTTACCCATTTCAACCATGCGGGTTACCTGGTCGATCAGTTTTGGTGGTTCAAACTGGCCGTAGGCTTTTTTACGCAGGTGGAAGATAGCCAGACGTGCAGCCAGATATTGATAATCCGGTGCATCTTTAGAGATCAGGTCAGCCGCTGCTTTGATAATGGTTTCATGAATGTCAGCGGTTTTAATCCCGTCATAGAACTGGATGTGTGAACGAAGTTCTACCTGAGAAACTGATACGTTTTGAAGACCTTCCGCTGCCCAGTCAATGACACGGTGGATTTTATCAAGATTGATGCGTTCTGTGCGGCCATCACGTTTAGTTACAAGCAGACTTTGGTTCATTCGGGGCGATACCTCAAAGGTTTATAAAGGGTCTGACCTGGCCGCGTAAAACACGCGCAGCAGCACAAGAGGTCCCTAGTGTGCTGGTCAGGATATAAACACAATATATTGTGGGTTTGTTATTTTCTGATGACAAGATAGTGACTGAATGGCCCTTTTGCAAGTGAACAAAACGGGCAGATTTGTGGATAAGTTGGGGAGAAATTTTTGAGCCCTGCCTGAGGAGTCCGCCATTGCTGGCGCGACAATCCTGTCAATATCTGAGATACGATTTTCTTATATTTTTAAGAAAGGTGATCGACTGCCGGTTTATTAAACGTTAGAAAAAAACGCTATATTGATCTGGATAACTATTCTAAAAAATCATGTTCCGGCGTCGCTGCGAACCAACGCCCTAAAAACTAAGGTTTTAACACTCAAACTCGCCGTTCCCTAACGCAAATCACACCAGGCTACCCCAAAAAATGACTTGCAACTGCTAACAATTTAGCGTTGCCGTACTACCGGGAAGGCGCTCGGGGACAACATCAGAACCCTTCTTTTGTTCACTTTCTGAAAGATGCACTTTTGAGAAAAATGAGCTGCATTATAAATACATATCATGAATAAATGATGATGTTTACATATTCTAAATTTATCATTAAGTGGCCTCCATGCCGCGTCAGTATTAACTTTCCCGCTCTTCATCAGGCGTGGGAATGAAATTGAATGATGTTCAATAAAGTGACGGTGTGTTTATTTTTAGCCTTTAACTTACTGCCATTGGCAAACGTTGTTTTTGCTGAAACCCTGCCGGCTTGTTCGGGTATGCAAATTACCGAAAGCTGTCATGCAAATGCCACCACCCTGGGAAATGAAACACTCAACACCTACACCGTTGCCGATGGCGCTGAAATGCAGTTTTCCGGGCTGACGGTCTCAGACGCATCCGGCGGCGCTGTTCACCTGGACAGCAATACGTCACTGGCGATCATTCCTGAAAACTCTACCGGTTATAGCCTGTTCTCCCAAAATAAAAGCAATGGCAGCGGCGGGGCGATTTATGCCAATGAAGACTCTTCCGTTTATTTAGAAAACACGGGTTTTACGGATAATGTTGCCAATGACTATGGCGGCGCCATTTATATGAATGGTTCGAATGACCGTGGTGTGGGTGATCTCACCATTATCAATGGCGTATTTTCAGGCAATATTGCCAGTGAAGGGAAGGGCGGTGCCATCTATTCTCTGAATAATAAAGTTCGCCTGACGAATGTTTTATTTGAGGATAATCAGGCAAAAACCAGCGGAAACGGTAACAACGGAAATGGCAGCGGCGGCGCGATAGACGCCACTGACAATACGACAAATTCGCATGGCAACCTGATAATCACCAACAGCGAATTTACCGGCAATCAGGCAGAGGGGCAGGGCGGTGCGATTTATACTAACAGTGCATCCACACCGTTCCTCGTCGATATCAATATTGATGAAAACTATGAAGATAACGACGGCGTGGCCTATTACCACGATAATGTTGCGTACAGCTACGGTAATGATGCGGACGCGGCTGGCGGTGGTTTCATGTACCTCGGCCAAAGCGAGGCCGATTTTGATATTGCCAAAGATAAAACGCTGATCATCGGCAACACGGCTAATGACGGTGCTTATGACTCTATTGCGGGTGAAGGGGCTATTTTCAAACGCGGCGAGGGTGAACTGGTACTGAATGCTGATAACAGTGGCTTTACCGGCATCTTCCAGGTCTTAGAAGGTACGGTCACGCTCGGGCGTGACAACACCTTAATTAACGTCGGCGATACCCATTGCCAGGCTGAACCGGATTCCTGTCAGGGCATAATATTAGGCAGCGACTCTCCCGCGAATGATACCGCGATCCTCAATGTCGGCAGTACAGAGCAAACCTTCAAAAATACCTTTACCGGCTACGAAAACAGCACGCTGAATATTGATGACGGCGGCAATGTGATTGTTAACAGCGGCACCATGGCGGGTTCCACTTCCGGCGCAGGCGACCTGACCGTCGCCGAAAACGGCAGTTTCACGCTCAACGGCGCACAGTCCATGGGGCTGAAGGGCGACATTGTGGTGGAACAAAACGCTGTGCTCAGCGTTCAGGGTGATGCTGAAGACTTAGCGATATTGCAGGCCGACCCGCAGTCCATTGTGTTAGACGGCGGTGTACTGGATTTATCAGATATGTCGACGTTTAACGGTACCACGAATCAGATAAACGACGGCCTGACGATCACGGGTTCCGGCGGCACGGTGATTGGCAATGCCGATCTGGTTACGCTTGGTACGGGCAATGACTATCACATCGGTGAAGGTACCTCAGCCGGTGACGGTGTGTATGTGGTGATTAATGCCGGAAACGGACGCGTCACGCTGGCAGATAACAATACTTATCTGGGCACGACGCAGATCGCTTCCGGGACATTGCAGGTCACCGGTAACTCTCAGTTGGGCGACGAAGCCTATAACCGTCAGGTCATTTTCACCGATCCGTCACAGGCCAGTACGCTGGAGATTTCTGCGCCGGGCGATACCAGCGGGCAGGTTGATACCACATCAGCACAAACCGGTAAGGCACGAGATATTGAAATGCGGGCCTCAGGGACGATGCAAGTGGACGACGGCGTGACCACGCAATGGGGCGGCTTAACCGCTGACAGTACCGGCGGGCAGGCAGACGTTGACAGCACGTTCACCAAAACCGGTAACGGTACGTTGATTCTGAACGATTCGGGCAACAGCCATTCCGCTGTGCGTGTCGAAGAGGGCAGCTTGCAGGGCGGCGCTGAAAATATTATCGCTGACGCCTCTTCATTGTATGTCGGTGAAAATGCCATGTTCGTCACCGGCATGGATCAGCAGGTGCGAAGCATCGATACAGATTCCGCTGGTACGGTGTTGATTTCCGATGACACTCAGCTGGTCCTGACAAATCAGGACACTTCCTCGGCGCTGGATGCCAGCCTGTTTACCGACACGGGCGGCACACTGGTGAATGCCACGTCCGGTATGGCGTTGCAAGGCACGCTGAACACTAATATGTCCCTCGACGCATTAACCTATTTATCCGGCGTGACGGTCAACGGCAGCCTTGATAACAGCGCAGGAACCGCCAGTCTGGAGAATGGCAAGGTTGGCGATACGCTGACGGTCAACGGTGATTACACCGGCGGCGGTACCGTGGTGCTGGAAACGGAAATGAATGGCGACGCATCGGCTACCGATCAACTGATCCTGAATGGCAATACTTCCGGTGATACCGCCCTGGCGATTGTGCCGGTCAGCGGCGTCGGGCAGGCCACAGAAACCGGCATCAAAGTCGTCGATTTTGCTGCTGATCCGCAAAACTATAATAACGCGGCAAATTTCCATCTGGCGGGCGATCAGCAATATATCAATATGGGTGCCTACGATTATTCGCTGGTGCAGGATAATCAGGACTGGTATCTGCGGTCGCAGGTGGTGACGCCTGATCCGCAACCTGAGCCCGATCCTGATGTCCAGCCACAACCAGCACCGCAGCCACAACCTGTGCCAGCCTCTGGCGGGGAAGATTTTACCCCGGTGCTGAACCCTAAAACGGGCAGCTACGTGAGCAACCTGCGTATCGCCAATAATGCGTTCAGCATGACAGCACAAGATCACGCCGGTGCAGCGCATGACAACATCAAATTGCGTGTAGAGTCTGCGCATGAAAGTTCCACATTCAGCAACCAGATTGACAGCAGCAATGACACTACCGTCGCGCAGATCAGCGCCAATTTCCTGCGCGATAATGTGGGTGACGGCGAAATTCTGGCCGGTGTCGTCGGCGGCTACAGTAACAGCCACGGCGACAGCACCAGCGCGCTGACCGGGCGAAAATCAGATAATGATATTCAGGGCTATGCCGCAGGGCTGACCGCTTCCTGGTATCAGGATGCGCGGGATCATCAGGGCGCGTATCTCGACAGCTGGCTGCAATATGCCTGGTTTGATAACAGCGTCAGCGAAGACGGCACGGGTGACGATAATTATCACTCCTCCGGTCTTCTGGCCTCGCTGGAAGGCGGTTATCGCTTTACTCTGATGCAGGGAGAACAGTGGAACTGGACCTTGCAACCGCAGGCGGAGGTGACTTATCAGGGGGTGAAACAGAAAGACTTTACCGCCTCGAATCAGTCGAAAGTGACACAAGAAGGCGATAATAACGTTCAGACACGCTTAGGGCTGCGCAGCGAATGGGATATTCATACGGCACCGGCGCTGCATCTCAAACCCTTTATCGAAGCGAATTATCGCCATAACAGTGCGGAAACAGCGCTGAATGTCGATGGCGTGAGTTTTACCGACAACACCGCAAAAGACAGTGCGGAACTGAGTGCCGGGGTCAGTGGCAATCTGGGCGCAAATACCACGGTCTGGGGCAAGATCGGGCAACAGGAAGGGTCAGATGATTTTTCACAAACCGAAGCGTCAGTAGGTGTGAGTGTTCGCTGGTAAGTCAGTGGAATAGCTGCAACATAAAAAAAGGGTACAGCGCAAACTGTACCCTTTTTTGCAGGCAAAATATTACAGTGCCTGAGTATGGATCATGTAGTTCACATCTACATTTGGTCCAAGCTTGAAATGGTCGGTCAGCGGGTTGTAGTGCAGACCCATAATGTGACGCTCAAACAGCGATGTGCGGTCGATCATACCCAGCAATTCAGAAGGCTTGATGAATTTCTTGATGTCGTGCGTGCCCTTAGGCACCATTTTCAGCACATACTCAGCGCCGAAAATCGCCATCAGCCAGGCTTTATTATTGCGGTTGATGGTAGAGAAGAACACATGACCGCCGGGTTTCACCAGACGCGCGCAGGCGGCAACGACGGAAGCCGGATCCGGCACGTGCTCGAGCATTTCCATGCAGGTCACCACATCATATTGCTGCGGATGTGCGTCGGCATGAGATTCTACCGTTTCCTGTACATAATCGACTTTCACGCCACTTTCCAGCGCATGTAAACGCGCCACCTGTAACGGCTCACCGCCCATATCCAGACCGGTAACATTCGCACCTGCTACCGCCATGCTTTCACTCAAAATCCCGCCGCCACAACCGACATCCAGCACATTCTTGCCGAACAGGCCATCAGCGCGTTCGAGAATGTAGTTCAGGCGCAGCGGATTGATACGGTGCAGAGGTTTGAATTCGCCTTCCAGATCCCACCAGCGCGAGGCGACGGCTTCAAATTTGGCGATTTCTTCGTGGTCGATGTTTTGCGGTTTTGCAGACGGTGTGGTTGTCATGAGCGTGAGTAACTCCTTATCACTTGATTAGCGGATTATACATATTCCATCTGCTTTGGCTCAGTTTTGTCGTTTTGGTTAATGTTTATACGAAATGAATCCCTGCGTGCAAAGGTTTGAAACGCGTTGGATAATAGTACGCAAAAGGGGGCGGTTGTTTTCCACGTTTGGCTGGTTTGTGGTATAGTTTTACACCTTTGCGCTATATATGCCTACGTGGGCAGCGGCCATGAATAATCAGTAGAGGGATAGCAGCTCCATGAGCGACCTTGCCAGAGAAATCACACCGATTAACATCGAAGAAGAGCTTAAAAACTCTTATTTGGATTATGCGATGTCCGTTATTGTCGGACGTGCGTTACCAGATGTGCGCGATGGTTTGAAACCGGTGCACCGCCGCGTACTTTTCGCAATGAATGTCCTCGGTAACGACTGGAATAAAGCCTACAAAAAATCGGCCCGTGTGGTCGGTGACGTTATCGGTAAATATCACCCACACGGTGATACCGCGGTTTATGACACCATCGTTCGTATGGCTCAGCCTTTCTCACTTCGCTATATGCTGGTGGACGGGCAGGGTAACTTCGGGTCAGTGGATGGCGACTCCGCAGCAGCCATGCGTTATACCGAAATCCGCATGTCAAAAATTGCTCACGAATTGCTGGCAGACTTAGAAAAAGAAACTGTCGATTTCGTGCCAAACTATGACGGCACCGAACAAATTCCTTCTGTTATGCCTACGCGCATTCCAAACCTGCTGGTTAACGGCTCGTCCGGTATCGCGGTAGGTATGGCGACGAACATTCCGCCGCATAACCTTACCGAGGTTATCAACGGCTGTCTGGCGTACATTGAAGATGAAAACATCAGCATTGAAGGGCTGATGGAACACATCCCGGGGCCAGACTTCCCGACAGCGGCCATCATCAATGGTCGCCGTGGTATCGAAGAAGCTTACCGTACCGGCCGTGGCAAAATTTATATCCGTGCCCGTGCTGAAGTGGAAGCCGATGCAAAAACCGGTCGCGAAACCATCATTGTTCACGAGATCCCGTATCAGGTGAACAAAGCCCGTCTGATCGAAAAGATCGCCGAGCTGGTGAAAGAAAAACGCGTTGAAGGTATCAGTGCGCTGCGCGATGAGTCTGACAAAGACGGCATGCGTATCGTCATTGAAATCAAACGTGATGCAGTTGGTGAAGTGGTTCTGAATAACCTGTATTCACTGACGCAGCTGCAGACCTCTTTCGGTATCAATATGGTGGCACTGCACCAGGGTCAGCCGAAAATTCTCGGTCTGAAAGAAATCCTGTCTGCATTTGTTCGTCACCGCCGCGAAGTCGTCACGCGTCGTACCATCTTCGAACTGCGTAAAGCCCGCGACCGTGCTCATATCCTTGAAGCACTGGCCATCGCGCTGGCAAACATCGACCCAATTATTGAACTGATCCGTGCTGCACCGACGCCGGCAGAAGCGAAAGCTGGCCTGGTTGCGCGTTCATGGGATCTGGGCAACGTGTCTGCCATGCTGGCAAGCGCCGGTGATGACGCTGCGCGTCCGGAATGGCTGGAGCCGCAGTTTGGTATTCACGACGGGAAATACTTCCTGACTGAACAACAGGCGCAGGCAATTCTGGATCTGCGCTTGCAGAAACTGACCGGCCTCGAGCACGAAAAACTGCTGGATGAATACAAAGAGCTGCTGGTGCAAATCGCCGAGTTACTGTTCATCCTGTCCAGCCCTGACCGTCTGATGGAAGTCATTCGTGAAGAACTGGAAGCGATCCGCGATCAGTACAACGATCCACGTCGCACTGAAATCACTGCCAATACGTCTGACATCAACATCGAAGACCTGATCAATCAGGAAGACGTTGTGGTGACCTTGTCGCATCAGGGCTACGTGAAATATCAGCCTCTGACCGATTACGAAGCGCAGCGTCGCGGCGGTAAAGGTAAGTCAGCAGCACGTATTAAAGAAGAAGACTTCATCGACCGTCTGCTGGTGGCTAACACCCATGACACCATTCTGATGTTCTCAAGTCGCGGACGTCTGTACTGGATGAAAGTCTATCAGTTGCCGGAAGCCAGCCGCGGTGCCCGTGGTCGTCCTATCGTCAACCTGTTGCCGCTTGAGCCGAACGAACGTATTACCGCCATTCTGCCAGTACGCGAGTACGAAGAAGGCCGTCATGTGTTCATGGCAACGGCGAGCGGTACCGTGAAGAAAACTGCACTGACCGATTTCAGCCGTCCACGCAGCGCCGGCATCATCGCCATCAACCTCAATGAGGGTGATGAGCTGATTGGTGTTGACCTGACTGACGGTAAAGACGAAGTCATGCTGTTCTCTGCGGCCGGTAAAGTGGTGCGCTTCTCTGAAGCAGCGGTCCGCTCTATGGGTCGTACGGCGACCGGTGTTCGCGGTATCCGACTGGGCGAAGGCGACAGCGTTGTATCGCTGATCATCCCACGCGGTGACGGTTGTATCCTGACTGTGACTGAAAACGGCTTCGGTAAACGTACTGAATCCACCGAATACCCAACCAAATCCCGTGCAACGCAAGGCGTTATCTCGATCAAAGTGAGCGAGCGTAACGGACCGGTTGTTGGCGCGATCCAGGTTGATGAAGCGGACCAGATCATGATGATCACCGATGCCGGCACACTGGTGCGTACCCGTGTTTCCGAAGTAAGTACTGTAGGTCGTAACACCCAGGGTGTGACGCTTATCCGTACCGCAGACGATGAGCACGTGGTCGGCCTGCAACGTGTTGCAGAACCGGTAGAAGACGAAGAACTGGATGGCGTAGCCACCGAAGCGGGCGAACTGGAAGCGGCACAAGCAGCCGATTTGCCAGACGACGCGGAAAGTGAAGACGATCAGCCAGCTGACGACGAAGAAGAATAAGTTTTCTTCGTCAGATGACAAAAGGGCATAACATTGTTATGCCCTTTTTTATAACATCGTATTTTTTAGAAACTGCGACAATAGTGTATTCTGAATTCAAAACCTAACCCGCTCACAGAGCCGTAACATCAATGGTTAATCCTTGAAATATCTTGCTTCGTTTCGAACAACGCTAAAAATATCCCGCTATTTGTTCCGGGTGCTGGCGCTCATGTTGTGGACACTGGGTGTGTTGCTCACCACCTTCTATGTGCTCAATATTTTCCACAACAAAGAATCCGAAATCCGTGATGAAGACAACTTCAATTACGATCTCGCGCAGAGCTACATCAAGAATTCTAATGACGTCATGCACAGTATTAAGTTCATGGCGGAAAAACGGCTTAGCGATTCAATGAACGGGCTGGATATCATCAATGGCATGATCAGCACCAAAAACGTTCAGCCGACGTATCTTTCCCTTTTCCCAGAGTCCGATTGTTCGCAGATTAATGACAGCTACCGTAACTCCCTGAGTACGCTCGGTAACATGATCCATTACTGGAAAGATAATTTTTCCGATGCGTACGATCTGAACCGGGTGTTCTTCATCGGCGGAGCGAACCTGTGCCTGGTTGATTTTGGTATCAGCAGCGAACCGTTCGAACGCGCCAGTCAGGATCAGCTCAAGTCACTGCACGAAAAAATTCTGCAATACCGCAACGGCAAGAGCCAGGACAAAGAAAACAGCCTGTACTGGGTGTCGCAGGGCAGCAATAAAGATTCCGGTTATCTGTATGTTCTGACGCCGATTTATGTCGGCAATAAGCTGGAAGCATTGATGGGCATTCAGCAAAATCTTCGTATGGAAGATTTGGTCAATCCGAATGCGCAACACACCTCCGTCACGCTGCTGGATGCGGACGATCAGCCGCTGCTCAACATTTCTGAGGATAACCGAGCCACCGCGCCCATCGCCAATATTCCTGAAGAAAGTTCATTCTTTGGTTATGTGAATGGCTATAAAGATCTGGTCTATAAAAAGCCGCTGACGCCTTCTTCGCTGAGCGTGGTGTATTCGATGCCGTTTAATACCGTCATCGAGCGTTTTAAAATCCTGATATTCAACGCCGTGTTACTCAACATTTTCTCAGGCCTGCTGCTGTTTATTCTGGCCTGGGTTTTTGAGCGCAAAATGTTCTTACCTGCCGAGGAAAACGCCTTCCGTCTTGAAGAGCATGAGCAGTTCAACCATAAAATCGTGGCCTCGGCACCGGTCGGTATTTCGATTCTGCGTATCAGCGATGGCGTCAATATTCTGAGTAATGAACTGGCGCATAACTACATCAATATGCTGACGCAGGAAGACCGGCAACGTATTACGCGCATCATCTGCGATCAGCAAACAAATTTCGTCGATGTCATCACCAAGAACAATAACAACATCCAGCTCAGCTTCGTGCATTCGCGTTACCGTAATGAAGACGTGGCGATCTGTGTGCTGATCGACGTCAGTTCGCGGGTCAGGATGGAAGAATCTTTGCAGGAAATGGCCAATGCCGCCGAGCAGGCCAGCCAGTCGAAATCGATGTTCCTCGCGACGGTCAGCCATGAATTACGCACGCCGTTGTACGGCATCATCGGTAACCTGGATTTACTGCAAACGCAGGGGCTGCCGCAGGGCGTTGACCGGCTGGTGACGGCGATGAATAACTCTTCGGCGCTGCTGCTGAAAATTATCAGCGACATTCTCGATTTCTCGAAAATTGAATCCGAGCAGCTGAAAATTGAGCCACAGGAATTCTCATGCCGTGAAGTGATCACGCATATTGCCGGTAACTATTTGCCGCTGGTGGTGAAAAAGCGTCTGGGGCTGTACTGCTTTATCGAACACAACGTACCGCTGTCATTTAACGGTGACCCGGTACGCTTGCAGCAGGTTATTTCCAATATTCTCAATAACGCGATTAAATTTACCGATACCGGCTGCATTGTCCTGAATGTCAGAACCTGCGGGAATTACCTCGAATTCCAGGTACGCGATACCGGTGTGGGGATCCCTGAACGTGAGATCACCCGTCTGTTTGATCCGTTCTTCCAGGTCGGTACGGGTGTACAGCGCCACTTCCAGGGGACCGGTCTTGGTCTGGCGATTTGTGAAAAACTGATTAACCTGATGGACGGTGATATCGACGTTGAATCCGAACCGGGGTTGGGCAGTTCGTTTACGGTGCGAATTCCGCTCTATAACGCCACGTTCCCGTCGGGCGAGCCGCTGAATGACTGGCAGGATAAAACGGTCTGGCTGGATGTGCGTAATGCGTATCTGGAAAGCTATCTGATGCAACTGATGCGCTACTACGGTGCGAATGTTCAGCGCTGCGAGGCGGGGCTGCAAAGTCAGCGTGAAGATGTGTTAATCACCGATACTCCGTTCATCCATAATGGTGAGCTGGCGGCGCAAATCGAGTTTTCTATCGATCATATCGGTCCGCCGGTCGAAACGCGTCCGGGTTACTGGGTTCACAGCACGTCAACGCCGCTGGAAATCACCGCGCTGCTGAATCGTATTTACCGCCTTGAGGCTGAAACGGAAGAGGGCATTCCGGCTCTTCCAGAAGCCACGGCGCAGGATTACAGCGATGTGACCTTGCTGGTGGTGGATGACCATCCGATTAACCGTCGTCTGCTTGCTGACCAGCTGGGAACCATGGGGTATATCGTGGTGACGGCAAATGACGGGATGGATGCGCTGGACGCCATGCGTGCGCATGAAATTGATATTGTGCTCAGCGACGTTAACATGCCGCGACTCGATGGTTATGGCCTGACGCAGAAACTGCGCGAACTCGGTCACACGCTGCCGGTGATTGGCGTTACCGCCAATGCGCTGGCCGAACAGCGTCAGCGCTGTCTGGAGGCCGGTATGGATAACTGTTTATCCAAGCCGGTCACGCTGGAAACCCTGCGCGATACGCTGCGTTATTACAGCGCGCTGGTTCGCAGAAAGCGCGACAGCTAAAACACCAAAACAAAAGGCACCGCGAAGGTGCCTTTTTCATTTCTTAATCATTTAGACTGAAACGTTAGTCTTTATCCACCGGCTGTGAGCTGACGGATGACAGGTAGTTCAGCAGGGCGATATCATTTTCAACGCCCAGTTTCAGCATCGCAGATTTCTTCTGGCTGCTGATGGTTTTAATGCTGCGGTTCAGCTTTTTGGCAATCTCAGTCACCAGGAAGCCTTCTGCGAACAGGCGCAGAACTTCGCTTTCTTTCGGAGACAGGCGTTTGTCGCCGTAACCGTTGGCGCTGATTTTTTCCAGCAATTTAGCCACGCTGTCCGGCGTGAATTTCTTGCCTTTCTGCAATGCAGCCAGTGCTTTAGGCAGGTCAGTTGGCGCGCCTTGCTTAAGCACAATCCCTTCGATATCCAGATCCAGAACAGAGCTCAGGATCGCCGGATTATTGTTCATGGTCAGAACAATAATGGATAACTGCGGGTAATGGCGTTTGATGTATTTGATCAACGTGATGCCATCGCCGAATTTATCGCCGGGCATGGACAGGTCGGTGATCAGCACGTGAGCATCAAGTTTGCTTAAGCTGTTAACCAGTGCAGTGGAGTCCTCGAACTCGCCTACAACATTCACCCATTCAATTTGTTCAAGGGACTTACGAATACCAAACAGGACGATAGGATGGTCATCAGCAATAATTACGTTCATATTATTCATGTGATTAGCTACCTTGCTGGAGCAGTCTGGAGACAAAAGAATCAATGTGATTGATGGTTTCAGTAATCTGTAAAGCATCGCCATCTGCGATGTATTGCTCTAACGATTCACACATTTGCTTGCCTGGGGTCAGGTTCAGCATAGCGAACACCCCCTTGAGACGATGTGCTGTTTGTGAAAGTGACGTGAAATCACGACGTTGGTTCTCATTATACAGTTTCTCAAGATCTTCCGGTACTGTCTCGACGAAAAGCTGATAGTAATCGCTTGATTTTAACTGCTTTTCATAATAGTCGAGAGAGTCTTCACCGGGTTCTTCGGATGAAACACTGTCATCGGAAACAGAAAATTGCTGTTCGATTAACAGTAGGGTTGCGTCAATCAGCGCACTGCTGATGTTGTAATTGACGCGAATATAATGCTTTTCAAGCTGCTGGAAACCTGACTCATCATCAGTCAGCAAAAGCGTAAATTTGTCGCTGTTCTGCGGGTTATCTGTCAGTAAAACGTCGTATTCCCGCGCGACCTGCCGGTCATCAGCCACGATGCATACGGCACCATAAGCATTCATGGTCCGGGTGATAATACCGCGAACTTCTTCAGACGTGATGTCGAGCAAGACCGTCACATCATTCAGTAATTTCTCATGCTCAGCTTCAAGCTCCTGCGCTTCCTGACGCTGTTTAACACGTACAGTATAGCGTGTGCCAATATCTAGCTTGCTGCGGATTTCTAACTGGCCGCCAAGCTTTTTACACAGCTGATTACACAGGAAGAATGTCAGGCCGGAGCCGTGATTGAAACGGTCAACCAGTGTCTGGCTCAGGAAAGGATAATTCAGATTGCTTAATTCTTCCTTGGAAATTCCGCTACCGGTATCGTTAATGTGGAAAATCAACTGATCCGGACGATCTTCGTCCTGTTCGCTGGTCAGCGTCACTTTACCCAGAGAGGTGGTAACGATGGCATAATCGAGCAGCAGCGAAAGGATTTTCTTCACCGCCTGCACGTCGCCGACAAAGGTGGCTTCCGGGGCAATCTGGAAGTGGTTGAGTAAGCCAAGACCTTTCTGGTTCAGGCGGGGCAGGGCTTCAAGCAACAGTTCATCAATCATGGCGGATAACACGTACTTTTCACCAGCCGGTTGCCAGTCCTGCGTTTCCAGCCGCGTCAGCAATGTGATGTTGTCTACCAACGTCAGCGCATTGCGCGATTCATTGAGCAGCTTGCCTTCCAGCGTCTGGCGCTCTTCCGGGCTTTGCTCTTCCACCAGCGCCACCGCCAGTCCGTTCAGCTCCTGCAATGGCTGATTCAGCTCAATGCCTAAATTGTGCAGCATCAGTTTACGGGCCTGCAGGTTTTTCTCAAACTCGCGTTTTGCCTGTTGCAGTGTGCGGTTCACCATCACTTCTTTGTCCTGATCATGAAGCATAAACAGGTAAGTTTCCGGTGAGATCTGACTGCGGATCATGCGGATTTCATAGACTTCGTTATTGACCGTGGCCTGAATGGTGCCGTGATGCTGTTCGGCCATATTGGCGATTTTATTCAGGCTCAGATGCGGTAACAGCTGGTCGGCAATTTTATTGCTCAGCACCACACTGTGATTGCTGAAGTTATACACCAGCAAACCGAGCGGCAGTCCGGAGATGATTTCCTGGTTCAGCGCCTGCTGCATCTGCAACTGGGCGGCCATATTTTCGCTCGGGCGGATGTACTGATGGCGGATAAAGTAAATGCTGGCCATCGCCAGACCCATCAGGAACAGATTAATCAGGATCAGCCAGAAGTTATTGCGTGAAAGGTCAACGACCAGACTGAACAAGGGAACATGATAGGTCAGCGACAGCGGCGAATTACTCAGCGGAACGTCAAACACCAGTGTCCAGCCCTGCATCACGATGCTGCTGGCCTCGGCGCTATCGTCTTCCGGATCCCCTTCATTTACCGCCGTGGTGTTGCCGTTTAACTGGAAATTATCCCGCGCCATGTTGTAGGGCACAAGGTCAGTTATCGGCAAATCAAAGGCAATAACAGTCGCCAGATGTCCGGGATTATTAAACGTGGTGCGCAGGGAGAACGAGTAGTCGCTGCCCTGACGCGATTTTCTCAACGGGGAATAGCTTTCACGTTCATCCAGCGTATTGGCCTGTTGCAGCATTTCAGCGCGACGCGCCTGCAATGTGCTGGTGAATGCGTTTTCCTTCAGGCGCGAATCTTGTTGCTGCAAGGGAACGGTCGTCACCACCAGCATACTGTTATCCTGACCATTCAGGTAATACAGCGAGTAGGGCAGTGTGTTTGAGCCCCACTGATCATCCAGAAACGACGAGATTTTCAGGGTTAAATCCAGCGTAGAGCTGTCATGGGTGCCTAAAATAAGCGCATCGGTTTTTTTATGAGGTTTGGAGACAAGATACATGTCCTGACGCAGACGGATTTCCTGCGTACTGACCGCATCGGGTGTCATAGGCTGACCCGAATAGTTGTCATAAATCTGGTAGGTCATGTAACGGAATTTATCGATACGTTTTTGCAGCAGTTCGGCGGTGTTTTGCACCGTTCGCATCTTATCGTTCAGATAGGCATTGGTGTAATTGTAACCATACAGGCCCAGTCCCATCACCAGAAGGACAATGAACAACCAAAAGAAGCGCGTGATATTGGTCGATGTCAGCGATAAATATTTACCAGCCATGATGATGAGTTTTTTCCTTCATTCTTGTTATTACTCTTTACCGGACAACGGCTCTGGCGCAGGCGGTGACACAAAGCATCATCGCCGCTACGCAACCTAATGCAAAAGACAAACTACTGACCTGTGCGATAAAACCTATCAGCGCAGGGCCCGCCAAAATACCGGCATAACCCAGAGTTGTCACGGAGGCGATAGCCATGCTGGCAGGCATTGATGTCTGATTACCTGCCGCGCTGAACATAATCGGTACCAGATTCGAGGCACCAAATCCGATCATGACAAAGCCCAGACCGGCAATCCACAGATTATCCACCAGCGTCAGCAAAATCAGCCCGAGACTGGCACAAAGACTTCCGTACATCAGTACTTTATAACGCCCGAACGCGGCGATAATTTTGTCACCGGTCAGACGTCCTGCGGTCATAGCGACCGAGAAAACAGCGTAGCCCAGTCCGGCCTGATGTGCTGCAACGCCGCGTTCCGTGGTGAGGAACAGTGCGCCCCAGTCAAGCATCGACCCTTCGGTCAAAAACATCACAAAACATAAAAAGCCCAGCAAAATGACCCAGCCGCGGGGCAGGACAAAAATAGGGCCATCGCCATCATGACGGGTTTCGCGCCACAAGTGCGGGCTGGTTACCACCGTCAGAACGGCCAGTAAAATCACGACCAGCATCACCGACTCAAAAGGCGTCAGCCCGAAAAATAATAAACCGGTGACGGCCAGCGCGCCAAAAATACTGCCCATGCTGAAAAAACCATGAAACCCGGACATCATCGCGCGGTTGCTGGCTTTTTCTACCACAATCGCGTGGACGTTCATGGCCACATCAATCATGCCTATCGCCGCACCGAACACCAGCAGCACCACGGCCATACCGGCGGTGCTGTCCATCAGCGTCAGCAGGGGCAATGCCAGCAGCAGTAACACGCTGGCAATCAAAATCACGGTTTTACATCCCAGTTTTCCGGTGAGAAAACCGGTCAGCGGCATCGAAAAGGTCGAACCTGCGCCAATGCATAGCAACAGTAATCCTAATGTGCCGTCACTGATTGCCAGCCGCAATTTAACAAAGGGCACCAGCGGTGCCCAGGCGGCCATGGCAAAACCGGACAATAAGAAAATCAGCCGGGTGGCATGTTGTTGCGCTCTGCCCGGAACCGGCGCAGCAGTCAGGGGATATTCAGGTGACGAAGCTGTCGTCATCGGTTCTGAAGACATCTTTGGAAATTCCTTTTAGGCGTACCTATCAGATATGCCTTTTCGATACTAAAACACTGACTCAGTTTCCACCTGTCTGACTGACCGGACACTTTATCAGAAAGCATAAGTTACTGTGATTGCACAAAGTCTTAATTATTTCTCAGGGCAATACATTAGCGATAAAAAATCTAAAACACGATCACACAATTGGTAA
This sequence comes from Rahnella sp. ATs2, assembly GCF_051851855.1. Taxonomy (NCBI): domain Bacteria; kingdom Pseudomonadati; phylum Pseudomonadota; class Gammaproteobacteria; order Enterobacterales; family Yersiniaceae; genus Rahnella; species Rahnella sp. ATs2. The sequence continues at coordinate 132,957 of NZ_JBLYPL010000006.1, forward strand.
GTCATTTTGATGGGTGTTTCAGCGGGCTAATGCTTGATTTCATTAATAATGATCTGGCTTACTCTTTGCGTAAAAGTTAATAATATGTTGTTTTTTATGGATTTGTTTTAATTCTCAGTAAGCTAGATGACGATCCAATCCTCGTCAAACGGATGTTTTATAATTCATTGATGAAATTTTCTTGTCATGATGATTTGGTTTTTTTATAGCACTTATCCCAAATCATGCATATAACTTATGGAGTTTCGGGCAAAAACTACCGAAACAATGAATCATTAAAGTCATAAAAAATATCTTAATGTATTCACCACGCTTTAATTTGTTCGATTTGTAGTCTATGGCATTCCCTGACACCAGTTGGAAGTATACCCATTTTTTTTAATGGTCTTCACATCACGACACGCCGCTTTTTCCTTAAAAGGAGAGAGCGGTATTTAGCGTGTGTGGGCAACAACTGGTGTAACAGGGGTACAACATGGCTCAGAACGGTAGCGTTGTTATTGATATTCTTTCTCGTACAAATGGCGCAGTAGTTTCTCAGGTCTCAAACGCCAGCCAGGACGTAACCCTCAATCAAATCAGTATCGTACGCGTCCACGCGACGCGGGACGCCGTCACCAGCTATGAGCGTGTCGGCAACGATCTGGTCATCCACATGAAAGATGGCCGCACAGTCCGCTACCACAGTTTCTTTGATACCGACGGCAAAGGGCACCACAGCGAACTGATTTTTGACGACGGCGTACACCCTATCGAACATGCCGCGTTTGTCGATACCGGCGCGACGGCAGAAGCCGTACCGGTTGTTCCCGCGTATGAAACCATTCCTGACGTCGGTGCGCTGGTCATCGACTCCTCTAATTTTGATCCCGCTGTTTTAGGTGCCGTGCTGGGCGTGCTTGCGCTCGGTGCCGGTATTGCCATTGCCGCAGGTGGCGGCGGTGGTGGTGGCGGTGGCAGCAGCAGTAACAATGGCGGCAGCGACGGCGGCGGAAACGCCGGTGGCGGCAATACCGGCGGAGGCAATACGGGTGGGGGAAATACCGGTGGCGGTAATACCGGCGGAGGTAATACGGGCGGTGGGGATACCGGTGGCGGCAATACGGGTGGCGGCACTGTCGGCGGAGCAGCACCAACCCTGACGCTGGCAGCCTTTGCCAATGAAAATATCGTCAACCAGTCTGCTGTACAAAGTACTCAGACTTTCAGCGGTAGTTCAACTAACGCCGCAGCAGGCAGCACCATCGTGCTGACCATCAACGGCAAAACCTTCACCACGACGGTGGATGGCAGCGGTAACTGGAACGTTCCGCTGTCTGCCAGCGAACTGCAAACACTGGCCGACGGGACTTATGTTATTTCCGTTACCCTGACCAATACGTCGGGTGAAACCGTCACTAAAAGCGTGACCGTGGTGGTGGATACCACGCCGCCAACGCTGACCGTTGATCCCATCGACGGCGACAATGTGATTGATGCCAATGAGCATCAGCAACCTCTGACTCTCACCGGTACGGCATCCGTTTCTGAAGCGGGCCGGTCAGTGGATGTGGTACTCAACGGCGTGCATTACAGCGCCACCGTCGGCGCGGACGGCGTCTGGTCTGTGACCATCCCGGCGAATGTCGTTTCTGCGCTGGCTGAAGGGAATTATACGCTGACGGCTTCCCTGACCGATGCGGCCGGTAACTCGACTTCCACGCCGGAAAGTTTTGTCATCAGTGACAGCGCGGGCGTGCTGACCGTTAATCCGATTTCCGGTGACGGGCAGCTCAATGTCAGCGAAGCACAAAGCGCGCTGGTGATCACCGGCACGACGTCCAATGTGCCCGTCGGCACACCAATTACCGTCACCGTGGGCAGCACGGTGTATAGCACCACCACCACGGCGGGTGGCGGATGGAGCCTGACCCTTTCCCCGGCTGATTTGCAGGCACTCACCGACGGTTCGACAACTGTGACGGTCAGCATGGTGGATTCTCAGGGCAATACCATCAGCCAGACGACGGATCTGATTGTCGCCATTCACGGTGTTCCGCCGACCCTTGATCCGGCATTCGGTGGCGACAATACGCTGGATGCCAGCGAATCCACCACCAGCCAGACGCTGACCGGCCACACCGGTCTGACCGGTGACGGCCAGACGGTGACCGTCACCATTGGCGGCCAGCAAATTACCGGCACCGTAGCCCCTGACGGCACGTTTACCGTCACGGTTCCGCCATCCGTGCTCGGCACTTTGCCGCAGGGCAGCAATAATATCGTGGTCACCGTGACGGATCCGGCGGGCAACCACAACACCATTACCACGCCGGTGAGCGTGGATACGGTCGCGCCGACCCTGACGGTCAATCCGCTGGAAGGCGACGGATATATCAGCGTGGCGGAAGCCGCATCACAAATGACCCTCACCGGTACGGCGTCGGTGTCTGAAGCCGGTCGTCCGGTTGTCGTCACTATTAACGGCGTCGATTATACGGGCGCCATTGTTCAGCCGGATGGCAGCTGGAGCGTGAATATTCCTGCCGGTTCCCTGAGCAATCTCAGTCAGGATGTGACGGTCACTGCGACGCTGACGGATGCCGCAGGTAACGCCACTACCAATACCAGTACTATTCACGTCGCTTCTGACCCGACCCTTCCGCCGCTGATCACGGTGAATACGTTCGCGTCCGATAATATTGTCGATGGTGCCGAGCGCCAGACCGCACAAACGTTAAGCGGTACCACGACGCGCGTTGAAGCCGGGCAAATTGTCACCATCACCCTGAACGGCCACACCTATACGGCGACCGTCGGTGCCAGCGGAAACTGGAGCGTGATTGTTCCGGCGGCGGATATGATTGTGCTGGCTAACGGCCCGCAAACCATTACAGCTACTGTGTCTGATAAAGCCGGGAACGAAGCCGCGCCGGGCACTGACACCTTTAACGTGGATACTGCGCAGGAAGGCATCGCCATTGATCCGGTGACCGGCGATAACGTCATCAACGTGACTGAAACCAATGACGGTATTTTGATCACCGGCACCACGCTGGGCGTCGCGCCGTTTGCGCTGGTGACGGTGACTTTCGGTTCGCTGATCCGCCTGGCGCTGGTTCAGCCAGACGGCAAATGGTCTCTGGCGCTGTCATCAGCAGATCTGCAATCTCTGGGTGCCGATCCGGCGGGTCTGCCGCTTTCTGCCAGCGTGGAAGCGCTAGACGGTACCACGCTGAATAACAGCATCTCTGTCGGGCTGGATAATCTGGCACCCGTGCCAACCCTCAACACGCCATTTGGTGACGGCTATCTGAATATTGCCGAAGCGGCAACGGCTGAAACGCTGAGCGGTACCACTGGCAAAGCCGGTGATGGTCAGACAGTCACTGTAACGATTGGCGGGCATACCTATAACGCTACGGTGGATGGTGCTGGTGCATGGTCGGTGAGCCTGACTTCTGCTGATTTGCAGGCATTACCGCCAGGCAATAATGCGATTGTGGTGAATGTGACTGACAGCGCGGGCAACACCGCGACGCTTAACGGTACTGCCACTGTCGATTTAACCGCGCCAACCCTGACCATCAATCCGGTTTCCGGCGATGGTTATATCAACAATGCCGAAGCTGCGGCTGATATTGCCGTGACCGGTACCGCGTCGATTACCGAGGCCGGCAACACCGTCACGGTGACGATAAACGGCCAGCCTTACACCGGCATTGTGGCGGCAAACGGTCAGTGGACGGTGACTGTTCCGGCTGGCGCCCTGACGGGTGTGGCGGACGGGCAATATCCTGTCACCGTGCAGCTTGCAGATGCCGCAGGTAACAGCACCACTATCACTTCAAATGTTCAGCTGGCAGCCGATCCGGCATCAGCGCCGACCATCACCCTGAATGCCTTTGCTGGCGACAATATTCTTGATGGCGCAGAGCAGCAAACGGCTCAGACCCTCAGCGGGACGACGACGCATGTCGAAGCCGGGCAGGTCGTCAATATTACCCTTAACAGCGTGGTGTACAACGCGACCGTGCAGGCCGATGGCAGCTGGAGCGTCAGCATTCCGTCTTCAGCGCTGGGCGCACTGACCAACGGCACACTGCAAATTGACGTCGCTGTACTGGATAAGGCCGGAAATCAGGCCACCGGCAGCGAATCGTTTACCGTAGATAACACGCTAAGCGGTCTGTCTGTGGATCCGGTCACCGGCGATAACCAGCTGAATGTCCAGGAAGCGGCAGCGGGCGTCACCATCAGCGGCACCTCGGCTAACGTGCCGGTCAACGGTGTGGTGACGATTATCCTTAATGGCAAAACCTATACCGCAACAGTCGGCGTGGGCGGCGGCTGGAGTGCTCAGGTCTCTGCGGCAGATCTGGCTACGCTGAGTGACGGTGAACATACCATCACCGTCAGTGCGACCGATGCCGTCGGGCAAACGGTCACCGGCAGCGATGTGCTGAATGTCATCATTAACAATCTGCCCAATGCCACACTCGATACGCCTTTTGGCGACAGCATTCTTAATGCCGCCGAAGCCGGTGTCAGCCAGACTCTGACCGGGAATACCGGCGTTTCCGGCAGCGGTCAGACGGCTGTTGTGACCTTTGGCGGGCAGGGTTACACCGCAGTTGTCGCCGCCGACGGTTCCTTCTCGGTTTCCGTGCCGTCATCAGTACTGACGGCCCTCGGACAAGGCCCGACTGCTGTGCAGGTGGCGGTGACTGATGCGGCTGGCAACACCAGCAACATTTCTGTGCCGGTATCAGTGGATACCGTCGCGCCAGTAGTCACCATCACCACCCCGGTTGCGGGCGACGGCACCATCAATGCCGCCGAAGCCGGGGCGATTATTCCGGTCAGCGGTACGGCGGGCGCGGGTGAGGCGGGCGACACGGTCACCCTCAGCCTTGGCGGACACACTTATACCGGCACCGTAGCAGCAGGCGGCGGCTGGACCGTTAACATTCCGGCCGATGCGCTGGCGAATGTGGCAAACGGGACTTATACCCTGACCGCGACGGTCACTGATGCCGCAGGCAACGCAGGCACAGCGACGGCACCGGTCACCGTGACCGCAGATCCGACGCTTTTGCCGACCATTGCCATTGATCTCTTTGCCGGAGACGGCACGTTAGACGGCGCGGAACGTACCAACCCGCAAACCGTCAGCGGCACCACCACTCACGTGGAGGCCGGACAAATCGTCACTGTGACCATCGGCGGCATTGATTATCAGGCCACGGTGCTGGCCAGCGGCGCATGGAGTGTTAGCGTTCCGGCAGCCACCTTGCAGACGCTGCTGGACGGCACGGCAACCATTGAGGTATCCGTCACCGATATAGCCGGTAACCCTGCTGTTAACAGTGAAGACTTCACCGTTAACAGTGCGCTGGGCGGCGTGACCATCAACCCGATCACCGGCGATAACAAAATCGACGCCACTGAGGCGGGTACCGGTTTTGACATTAGCGGTAAAACAGTCAATGTGCCGGAAGGAACCGCCGTTACCGTTCAGCTGGGCACGGTGACTTACACCACCCAGACTGATGCTGACGGCAACTGGACCGTCAATGTTCCTTCAACGGATGTCGTCAATCTGGCGGATGGCACCAGCCATGTGATTGTGACCACCGTGACCACCGATCAGGGACAGGTGACTACCACACAGGATTTGGGCATTTACACCACATTGCCGGTACCGACCCTGAATCCGCCGTTTGGCGATGGTCAGTTAGGCACCGACGAAGCGGCTGCAACACAGACTCTGACCGGTTCTACCGGGCTGACCGGCGATGGTCAGACGGTGACCGTGGTGATTGACGGTAATACCCTGACAGGTACCGTAGCGACTGACGGTACCTGGACCGTCACCGTACCGGCTGGCACATTAACCGGTTCGGCAGAAGGCCCGACGCCGGTGGTAGTCAACGTAACTGATGCCGCAGGTAACACGGGCACCACCACCGGTTCTGTGAATGTCGATTTCACATCACCAACGCTGACGCTCAACCCGGTGGCGACGGATAACGTGATTAACGCGCAGGAAGTGGCGGGCGTCATCGAGCTGTCGGGTACTGCCGATGTGGCGGATGCCGGTCAGATAGTCACGCTGCAATTTAACGGTCAGACCTATCAGGCAACCGTTCAGGGCGATGGCTCCTGGTCAACCAACGTTCCGGCGGGCGCGCTGGCCGGTCTGGCAGACGGCAGCTATACACTGACAGCCACGCTGGCTGATCTGGCGGGTAATACCACGACCGTTCCGGAAACGTTCACCGTAGTCGCCGCGAATCCTCCAGTGCCGACCATCGACACGCCATTTGGCGATACTTTCCTTAATCAGCGCGAAGGAGACACCGACCAGACGCTCACCGGCACCACCGGCGTTACGGGCGCAGGTCAGTCCGTCGTCGTGAATATCGGCGGTGTGGATCATACGGCGACTGTCGATGCGGCCGGTATCTGGACGGTTAATATCAGTGCGGCCGATTTGCAGTTAATTACCGAAGGTCCGCAAAACATTGTGGTCACGGCTACCGACAGCGCCGGAAACACGGGCACGGCCAACAGCGCTATCACCGTGGATTACACGCTGCCAACGCTGAGCTTTGATCCGGTGGCGACCGACGACATCATTAATGCTGCTGAAACCTTGCAGCCGGTGGTGATCAGCGGCACATCCGATATCCCGGATGCAGGACAAACCGTTTCTGTGGTGCTGAGCTTCAACAACGTGACGTATACCGCAGTCGTCCAGCCGGACGGCACCTGGAGTTTCACGCTGCCAAGTTCTGTGGTGCAGGCGCTGGCTGATACCACTTACACGCTGTCAGCGACGATCACCGATGCAGCCGGTAACACCACCACAGGCGATCATACCTTCACCGTGGATGCAGCGGCGGCTGACTTGCCAACGCTGACCATCACGGCGGTGTCGGAAGATGATTACATTAATGCGGCAGAGAAAGGCGCCGATATCCCGATCACCGGGACATCCACCAATCTCGAAGTCGGACAGACGGTGGTGGTGAGCTTTAACGGCAAAAACTACAACGCCCTCGTCGGTGCGAATGGCGACTGGACGGCAACCGTGCCGCTGGCGGATCTGGCTACCTTGTCTGACGGGCCAATTACCGTAACAGCGACCTCTGCTGATCTGGCCGGTAACCCGGCGTCAGCGTCGCATAACGCCACCGTGATCGCCCAGCCGGGCGACCTGCCAACGCTGAGCATCAACGCCATTTCCGGCGATGATTACATCAATATCATTGAGCACAATCAGGGGATGACCGTCAGCGGCACCTCCACCCACGTTCCTGTGGGCGGTACGGTGACGGTGGTTATTACCGGCGAAGCCTACACGGCGACCTATACCGCTACCGTGCAGGCTGACGGCAGCTGGAGCTTCCCGATGACGGCGGCGCAGGTTCAGGCAATGCCGGCGGGCAACAATACCTTCACCGCGACTGCGGATGATGTGGCGCAAAACGTCGCCACTGCAACGCATGACGTGGCTGTTGATACAACTGCGCCGATACTGACTGTGACCGTGGATACCGGCGGTGATGACATCATCAATCTGGCAGAAGCTGCGCTGGGTATTCCGGTCAGTGGCACCACGGATCCAAACCTGACCGTGACCGTCACGCTCAACGGAAAAGACTACACTACCATCGCCGACGGTACAGGCGTCTGGAGCCTGACCATTCCGGGCGTGGATGTGCAGGCCATTACCACTGATGGCACTAAAACCATCGGTGTCAGCGTGACCGATTCAGCCGGGAACAATCTTACTACTTCGGCTGATTTCACGCTCTCCTCGCACGCGTTACCAACGCTGACCATTGGCGTGATTGCCGGCGACGGTATTTTGAATATTACTGAAGCGGCCAACGGCTTTAACCTGAGCGGAAGCAGTTCAGGTCTGGCGCCGGGAACTGTTGTGCAGGTTACGGTGCCTGGGCTGGCGGATCCGATTTCCGGTACGGTGAACCCGGACGGACTCGGCTGGACTGCCATCGTTGCGCCAAACCTGCTCAGCGGGCTGACTACCGGTATCGTACAGGTGACCGTGACGGCAGAAGATGTGGCCGGTAACCCGGCGTCTTCCAGCGCAAGTCTGGATATCGAACTGTCTGCGCTGCCTTTACCGACCATCAATACCCCGTTTGTGGATGGCGTGCTTAACGCCACCGAAGCAGCGGGTAATCAGCTGATTACCGGTACAACCGGGATTACCGGCGCGGGTCAGACTGTACTGGTGACTGTTGATGGCACGCCGGTGCTGGCCACCGTCGCCAATGACGGCACCTGGACGGCGACCGTGCCTTCCGGCGTGCTTCAGGGGCTGGCGGATGCCACGCACACCATCAGCGTGACCGCCACCGACAGCGCGGGGAATACCAGTGCGGCCGGTACCCTTGATTTCACGTCGGTGACGCAGGTTCTGCCAGTCGCTGGCATTAACGTGCCATTCGGTGACGGCATTCTGAATCTGGATGAAGCGACCGCGGGCGGCAGCATTACCGGTACCACCGGTATCACCTCGCCGGGGCAAACCGTCACTGTGGTCATTAACGGTAACGCAGTGCCGGTGGTGGTGGATTCTGCTGCCGGAACCTGGACTGTCACTCTGACGCCAGCGCAGTTGCTGGGCTTGCAGGACGGTACCTGGCCGGTTGTCGTGACCGTGACCGACAGTGCGGGCAACACCTCGCCGCTGACGGCATCGGTTGATGTGCGGATCAATAACATTCCGCAACCGACGATTGATCTGCCATTCGGTGACGGCACCCTGAACATTGAGGAATCTGCGGCTGTTGGCGGCCAGACGCTCACCGGATCCACCGGTGTGACTGGCACAGGACAAACCGTCAGCGTGGCGATCGCGGGCATGACCGGCAGTCCGTTTGCGGCAGCCGTCGATCCGGATACCGGAAACTGGACCCTGAACCTGACGCCGGCTCAGCTGGCAACGCTTGGGCTGGCGACCGCGCAGCATGATATTACCGTCACGGCGACCGATTCTGTTGGTAACCATAACGATACGACCATCAGCTTCACTTCACATCTGTCCGGACCGGTACCTGTTATCAATGAACCTTTCCTTGACGGCAGTCTGAATATCGCTGAAGCCGCGGGTGTGAACGTCATCACCGGTAACACCGGCATCACCGGCGACAACCAGAACGTCAAACTGACCATCGACGTGGGCGGCACCACCTATACCGCAACCGTCGATCCGACGACAGGCGACTGGGCGGTCAGCCTGCCTGCGGGCGTGCTGAGCTCTCTGGGCAGTGGCACGCACGATATCAACGTGACGGTGACAGATGCTGCAGGCAACACCACGCCAGCGACATTGCCATTCACCAGCTACCTCACCGTACCGGATGTCACTATCAACACGCCGTTTGGCGATGGTTATCTGAGTGCCGCCGAAGCTGCGACAGCACAGACCATTACCGGAACGACCGGGCTGACAGGCGCGGGACAAACGGTGGTGGTCACCATAGGCGGTCTGACAATTCCGGGCGTGACGGTGGATGCGAACGGCAACTGGACGGCACCTCTTTCAACCAGTGAAATCGCCGATCTGCCGCAGGGCGCGCAGCAAATCTCCGTCACCGTGACTGACGCTGGCGGTAATACCGGTTCGGCCTCGGCCGATGTCGGCATTGCCGTGACGCAACTTCCGACAGTGGCGGTTACGTCCTTTGCCGGTGCCGGTTTTGACCTGACCTATGCAGAAAGCCAGAGCACGCAAACTATCACCGGTACCACGGTGAACGTGCAGGCCGGACAGCAGGTGACGGTTTCAGTCGGCGGCATCAGCCATCAGGCAACGGTGCTGGGCGACGGCACCTGGAGTGCCACCTTTACACCTGCTGAACTGGCAACGCTGGACAGCGCGGACACGATCACCGCTTCTGTTAATGACCTGGCGGGTAACACGGCAAATCTGCCGCTGCCTCAGGCCATTACGGTCAACCTGACGCCGCCAACATTCGCCATCACTATTGATCCGGTGACCGGCGATAACATCATTAACGTGGCGGATGGCAATCCGGCGAACATTACCGTTTCGGGTAAATCAATCAACGTGCCTGACGGTACGCTGGTCAATATCACGGTCGGGGGTGTTCCGCATCTGGCGACAGTCACTGGAGGAACATGGTCGGTATCTGTGGCTGCCGCTGAATTTGTCAATGGCACCACCACTAACGTTACCGCTTCAACACTGATCCCGGCGACCAGTGCCACACAAGGCGTACTGGTGGATACCACGGCGCCAACCCTGACGATCAATGCGTTCACTGGCGACGATGTCCTCAACAGTACCGAGTCGAAATCCGCGCAGGCGATTACCGGTACGGCGGATACCGGCGATGTGGGGCGTGTTGTCGCCGTCACATTGAATGGCAAAACTTACAACGGTACCGTGCAGACGGGCGGCACCTGGTCGGTCAGCGTACCGGCAGCCGATTTGCAGGCATTGCCACAAGGCAACGGCGCAACTAACGTGATCTCCGCGACCCTGACGGACGCGGCAGGCAACGTGGGAACAGCCGTTCCGCACACCGTCACCGTCGATACCGCCGCGCCGTTACTGGCGCTGGATGTGGTCGCCGGTAATAACGTCATTAACCTGGCGGAATCTTTGCTCAATGTGCTGGTCGGCGGGACGTCCAGCGGCGCTGACGGTCAGACGGTGAACGTCACACTGGGCGGTGCGTCCATCGGTACAGCGGTTATTCAGCCGGGCGGGGCATGGTCGCTCAACCTGACGCCAGCGCAGTTGCTGCTGCTTAACGACGGCACACTGACACTGGCGGCGACGGTAACGGATCAGGCGGGTAACACCACCAGCGTCAGTACCGGTCTGGATATCTTCTTCAACAAATTGCTGGACCTGAACGTGGCCAGCGGACTGGGGCTGACCGACGGTTTCCTCAATCTGGCGGAATCTCAGGTAGCACAAACCATCAGCGGCACGGCGATTGGTGCGGGTGTCGGGTCAGTTATCTCGACGGTGATTGACGGCACGCCGCTGTCGGCAGTTGTAGGCGCTAACGGGGTGTGGTCGATGACCATACCGGCAGCCGTGCTCGGCGCACTGACCGATGGCGCGCAGGTTATCGATCTGACCCTGACCGATGCGGCGGGTAACACCAAGGTTGAAGCACTTAATCTTGATGTGCTGAAAACACTGCCGGTGCTGGGCAATCTGGATCCTCTGTTCGGTGGCAACGGCCTGCTGAATGCGGCGGAATCCCTGCTGGCACAAACTATCGGCGGCGTCGCGACGGCGGTTGACGGCACTCAGGTCACCGTGACCCTCGGCGGCAAAACCTATAACACTACCGTGACGGCGGGGACCTGGAATATTCAGATTCAGCCGGGCGATCTGGGCGCACTGCTTGATGGCAATCTGAATCTGGGTATCACCCTGACAGATCCGGCAGGCAACACCTCTTCCACCACTATTCCGGTGGGGATTGCCATCCACAATCTGCCGCAGGTGGTGCTCAACACTGTGTTTGGCGACGGCGTGCTGAATATCGCCGATCTGCTGGTTAATCAGACCATCAGCGGTACTGTTTCCAATGTGGCGGCGGGTACAGCCATTGCGGTGCAGGTTGGGACACAAACCATTAATGGCGTAGTGGATGCGACGGGGCATTTCCTGGTCACCGTTCCGCCGTCCGTTCTCGGCTTACTGAGTGGCACGACCGCAGCAGTCAGCGTGACGGTAGCGGATGCGGCAGGCAACGTCGGCAGTGCTGTGGCGAACGCGGTGCTGGATCTGGTCCAACCGGTCATTAACCTCACCTCGGTACTGGGCGACGGCTTGCTGAATGCGGCTGACGCGCTGACCACGCAGGTGATTGGCGGTACCGTTGGCGGCGTCGCGGCGGGCACGCAGGTGCAGGTCTCGCTGGGCGGGAAAACCTTCCTCGGCGCGACCGATGGTACGGGCGCATTCAGTATCACCCTGCAACCGGGTGACCTGAAAGCGCTGGGCGACGGCACCTTCCCGGTCGTGGTTTCTGTTACGGATGCTGGCGGTAATACCAGCACCAGCAGCAGCACGCTGACTTCCATCATCAACGCAGTACCGAAAATTGTGCTGGATCCTGTTTTCGGTGCAGACGGCATCCTCAACGCGGCGGAAGCACTGCTGACGCAAACCATCAGCGGTACGGTCACCAACGGGCATGTCGGCGAAACGGTCAACATTAACGTCGGCGGCGGCCTGATCAACCTGACGGCAACCGTCGGCAGTGACGGCAAATTCTCCGCTTCACTGACGCCGCTGCAACTTGCCGGATTGCTTGACGGCAATCTGACCATTGTCACCAGCGTGACCGATGAAGTGGGTAACACGGCGTCTAATACCGTGGGGTTGAATGTCGGTATTCACAATCTGCCGTCGATTGTCCTGAATCCGGTCTTTGGCGATGGCGTACTGAACGTGGTTGACCTGCTGACCGGCCAGATCATCAGCGGTATCGCGACTAATGTCGCGCAGGGCACACAAGTGCAGATTTCCCTGAATGGCAAAAACTACCTTGCCAATGTGGGTGTCGGCGGTGTGTTCAGCGTGACGGTGCCGGTGACGGATCTGGGCGCCATTCTCAACGGCACACAGTCGGTGGTCGCCAGCCTGGTGGATGGTTCCGGTAATACGGCGTCAGTCACCAATCTGCTGAGCGTGGTAGCGCAGTCTCTGCCAACCATTACGCTGAATCCGCTGTTTGGCGATGGCCTGCTGAACGCGGCGGATGCATTGCTGACACAAACCATCAGCGGTACCACCACTAACGCGCAGGGATCGACCGTGACCCTGAATGTCGGCGGCAATACCCTGACGGCGCTGGTAAAAGCGGATGGCACCTTCAGCGTCGCTGTTCCGCAGCTGACGCTGGCAAGCCTGCTCGACGGGACGCTGAATGTCGGTGCGTCAATCACTAACGCCGCCGGCCATTCAACCAGCGGCAGCGCAACGGCAACGGTCGGTATTCACACCCTGCCAACGCTGTCACTCGGCTCACTGTTTGGCGGTGACGGTTATCTGAACGCCGCCGAAGCGGGCACTAACACCAATATCACCGGGACCTCCAACCTGCTCAACGGCACGGTGTCGGTCAGTATTGGTGGCGTGACACATACCGGCACCATCACTAACGGTGCGTGGAGTGTGCCGTTTACGTCGGCAGAACTGAAAGGGCTGGCGGATGGCTCAACGCAGGTTTCCGTCTCGGTTGCGGATCTTGTGGGTAACACCGCGATTATCTCTAACCCGCTGAGCGTACTGACGCACGCACTGCCGCTGGTGGCGCTGAACCCGCTGCTCGGGCTGACGCTCGGTGTGGTAGGCGGCATTTTGGGTGGTCAGGGTCTGACCCTGAGCGGAACCAGCCGCAACATCGCACAAGGTGGTCTGGTCAGCGTCACGCTGCTGGGTAATACGCTGGCGGGAACCGTGCAGGCGGACGGTACCTGGACGGTGAAACTGACCAGTGCGCTGCTGAGCAGTTACGGGCTGGTGGGCTTACTGAACGCACTGCTCGGCGCGGTGGTTGAACTGAAAGCGGTCGATGCGGCCGGTAACGGATTCGATGCGCACGTCGGGCTGACGGTAGGTTCAACATTGCCGGCGGACGCCAACGTTGCGCAGGTTCAGTCGCTGTCAGTGGACGATACCCATACGCTGGCGGCGGTTCACACCACCGATACCAGCACAACTACGGATACCTCAGTGACGCACGCCGCCAGCACGCTGACGGATCCGCTGGTCACTGCGGACACCAGTGCTTCAACCACCACCACGCACGACACCACCACGGCAGACACTACCGCGCACGCGGACACGGCGTTCTCCATTGGCGGTATCACCATCGACCTGACGGCAACTGACGGCGTGGCCATCGGTGGCGCGGGTGACGACACCATCTCGGTTCATACCCTCGATTTCTCGCAAATCGACGGCGGCACCGGTGTCGATACCTTACTGCTGGCGGGTACCAATCAGCATCTGGATCTGACCGTACTCGGGCTGAAAGTCGAGCATATCGACATCTTCGACCTGGGCAATTCCGGCACCAACAGCATTTCCCTGAACCTGCATGAGGCGCTGAACGTGAAGGATAACCCGACCGATGAAGTGATCATCAAAGGGGGCGAGGGCAGTCTGGTCAATCTGCAAATGGGCACCGACGGCGCATGGAACGAAACCGGGCAACGCACGGTGGATGGCCTGACCTTCGACGTTTACCACAACGCGTCAATGGATACCTCGAACACCCTGGGAGACGTTCTGGTGCAACACGGTCTGCACGTACAACAGAGTTAATTTCTGTACTCCTCCCCCTGCGAAGGGGGAGGCGGGGAGGGGGTTTTGCTGGCGTCTGCGATGCCATTGATACCCCGCCCCAACCCTCCCCTTTGCAGGGGAGGAATCAGTAAAAAAACAAAAAAAATCGGCGTAATTAAGTGGTGTCGGTAATGAAAAAAAAGAGAGCAATACGGCAAATCGCCGTTGTGTTGGGCACCTTGTGTCTGACGGGATTAACAGGGAATACGGGTGTGATGGCGGCGGAAAAACAGCCGGAATTTAACTGGCAGGCGGCACCAACGGAGGAAATGCGCGCCAGCCTGACGTTACGGGATGCTATTTTGCGGGCGTTCGCGCGTAATCCGCAAATTGCGGAAGCGGCGGCGCAAATCCGCGTGGGCGGCGGGAATCTGGATGCGGCGAAAAGTGCGTGGTATCCGCAGGTTTCATTACAAGGGTCAGCGGGGCAATCCCGGCAGACCTATTCATCGGGCGATCAGAGCAGCAACGGGTCGGCGGGTATTCAGCTCAGCCAGCTGCTGTGGGACTTTGGCAAAACCAACGGCAGTATCGGTGAGCAGGAATACCTGTCTGATTCCTATCGCTTTTCTCTTTACAGCACCATGACTGACGTGGCGCTGAGCACCATGCAGGCGTATCTCTCGGTGAAACGCTTTCAGGCGTTAAGCGTGGCGGCGCAGGACAATATCGAATCGCTCACCCGCGTGAAAGATACCGCGAAACTGCGCTCTGACGCCGGGCTGAGTTCTCAGTCAGACGTGTTGCAGGCGGAAACCCGCATTGCCGGGATGCGTGCCACCGTTGAACAATATCGCGCTCAGGAGCGTTCCGCACAGGCGCAGCTGACCGTGCTGACCGGTGTTGTCTCAAATAACTTGCCGGATCTGCCGGAAAGTCTTCTCAATCAGAAAGTCACTCTCGACAAAATCCCCTACGAAAACAGCACACTGGTGCGTGCCGCGCAGGCCAAGCAACAGGCCGCGATTGAGCAGGTCAATCAGGCGGAGGCGCAACACTGGCCGACGGTCAAAGTTCAGGCCGGTCGCACCCGTTATGACAATAACGGCAACACCGGTTCTTACTGGGATGACCAGCTCCAGCTGGCGGTAGATGCCCCGGTGTATCAGGGCGGCGCGGTCAGTGCCAAAGTCCGGGCGGCAGAAGGGCAACGGCAGGCCGCGCAGGCGGATGTCGAAAAAGCCAAGCTGGATATCAACCAAAAAGCGTCCACCGCTTACGCCGACATGATCGGCGGGCAGCAGCGGCAGGTCGCGGGCGAAGAGCAGTATGCCAGCGCCACGCACACCCGCAGCGTCTATCAGGACGAATACAAACTCAGCAAACGCAGCCTGAACGATTTGCTCAGCGTTGAGCAGGACGTATTTCAGGCCGACACATCGCGCATTGGCGCGCTCTACGACGGGTGGGATGCCACTGTGCGTTATGCCGCCGCCGTGGACAATCTGGTCGATATGTTAGGCATCGACCGGCAGAAACAAACAGGTGACACCATCCCGGCGCTGTAAGGCGAAACAGGCCGTGGGAAAACCCAGAAGCATTCGATACCGAGGTTGAAATGAGCAACGAAACAACAACACCTTTGTCGATCGACGTCTGGATAAGCGCCATGGGGCGCGTGGCCGAAACATTCGGTAAGCCAGCAGATCCGCTCTATCTTCGCCAGCAAATGCGCTGGTTTGAACATCAGCCGCTGCGCCGTCAGCTCGACCGTCTGAGCGGACTGATGGGGTTACAGGTGGGCATGGTCAGCTGGAATCAGGTGCGCTGGCGGCAGGAAGTGTTACCTGCCGTGATAACCCTGGAACAGGGCGGCATTGCGGTGCTCGAGCAGTTACACGATGACGGCAAAGTAGATTACTGGCTGAGTGACGGCGGTGACCTGCTGCGCTCGGCGGAACTGGTTACGCTGCTGGAACAAAGCGCCGGGCCGGTATTTCTGGTGGGTGTGGCGGCGCGCGGGCGTGATGAGCGTATCGACCAGTTTGTTCAGCCGCATAAAAAACACTGGTTCTGGGAAAACTTTCGCGGCAGCGGGCGGAAAATCGCGGAAATTTCGCTGGCATCTATTCTCGGCAACGTGCTGGCGCTGGCAGGGATTTTATTCTCAATGCAGGTTTATGACCGCGTTATTCCGGCACAATCTTTCCCGACTTTATGGGTGCTGTTCTTCGGCGTGGTGCTGGCGGCAGGTATGGAATATGTCATCCGCCTGATGCGCACGCTGGTGTCCGATTTAATGGGAAAGAAAATCGACCTCAAAGTTTCTTCGCTGTTTTTCGTGCGGGCGATGAACATCAAAAATGACGATCGGCCAAAATCCACCGGTTCGTTTATCTCTCAGTTACGCGAGATCGACCAGGTGCGCGAACTGCTGACGTCAACGACCGTCAGTGCCGCCGCTGATATGCCGTTCGTGCTGCTGTTCCTCGGCATCATGTTCTTCATCGGCGGTCCGCTGGTGATCATCCCGCTGCTGGCGATCCCGCTGATCGTTATTCCCGGCATTCTGATCCAATGGCCGATGGCGAAACTGGCGAAAGAAGGGATGCGTGAAAGTGCGCTGCGCAACGCAGTGCTGGTGGAAACTATCGAAGGCATCGAAGACATCAAAGCCTTGCAGGCTGAAGCGTATTTCCAGCGCCAGTGGGAACAGACGCATGAAGTCAGCGCAGCGGTCGGCATGAAACAGCGTCTGTGGGGCGCACGCCTGACCGGCTGGGCATCCACCGTCCAGCAGCTGACCTATGGCGGGATGCTGGTGTTCGGGGTGTATCTGGTGCTGAACGGTGATATCACCACCGGTACGCTGGTCGCCGCCAGCATGTTGTCCTCACGCACCATTGCGCCGCTGATGCAGCTGACGATGGTGTTTTCCCGCTGGCAGCATGCCAAAAGTGCCATGCACGGGCTGGATGAATTGCTGAAAAAACCGATCGACCGGCCAGCGGATGCGGAACTGTCGCATTGTCCGTCGCTCAGCGGTCATTTCAACGTGCGTAATCTGCAATACACCTACGACAAAGAAAATGCGCCGAATGTGCTCGGCATCGGCCAGCTGGAAATCAAACCTGGTGAACGTGTGGCGATCCTCGGCAAAGTTGGCGCGGGGAAATCCACGCTGCTGAAATTGCTCTCCGGTCAGGCCAGCCCGTCGCAAGGCAAAATTCTGATCGACGGCGTGGACATGACCAAAGTCGAACCGGCCGATATCCGCCGTCAGCTGGGGTATTTGTCGCAGGATTCACGGCTGTTCTTCGGCACGCTGCGCCAGAACCTGATGCTCGGTTATCCCCATGCCTCCGATCAGGAAATGCTACAGGCGCTGCGCATCAGCGGCGCGCTGAGTATGGTGCAGGCCGATGCTTCGAGTCTGGATAAAATCATAAACGAGGGCGGGCGCGGATTGTCTGGCGGGCAGCGTCAGATGGTGATGCTGAGTCGCATGATCCTGCGTAATCCGCAGGTGGTGCTGATGGATGAACCGACGGCATCGATGGATGAACAGCTTGAAGAATATGTGATCCGCCAGCTTCATGCCTGGCTGGTCGGACGCACCCTGATTGTTGTCACGCACCGCCCGGCACTGCTCAAGCTGGTTGACCGGATTGTGGTGATGGACAACGGACGGGTGGTAGCTGACGGACCGCGGGATCAGATCCTCGCGAAAGCGGCCAGCAATACGCCCGCTCCGGCTGCGGCCGTGGTGGCGGACAACAAACAAGGCGCAGCCTGAGCTGCTGAGGACATCGCATGGCACATCTTACTTTGCATGATGAACTGGAAGCAGAAGGTCGCAAAGTGTCGTGGATCATCTGGGTATCGCTGGCTTGCCTGCTGATTTTCTTCGTCTGGGCGCGGTTTGCCCTGCTCGATGAAGTCACTGTCGGCACCGGCAAGGTCACGCCATCGAGTAAAGCGCAGCAAATCGACTCGCTCGACGGCGGCGTTATTTTAAAACTGATGGTGCAGGAAGGCTCGGTAGTCAATCGCGGCCAGTTGCTGGCGCAGCTCGACCCGACGCGCTCGCAGTCGAACTTCGGTGAAGCCGCTTCCCGCGTGCGGACACTGCGCGCCTCATCTGAACGTCTGAGTGCTGAACTGACCGGTGCGCCGCTGAAATTCAGCCCGGAGACCATGAAATCGCCAGAGCTGGTGGCGCGTGAACGCCAGCTGTATTTATCGCGTAAACAGAACCGCGACGAAACCGTCAGTAACCTGCAGCAGTCGCTCAAACTGGTGAATGATGAAATCAACATGACCCAGCCTCTGGTGGCGAAAGGCGCGGCGGGGCAGGTGGAAGTGATCCGCCTTAAACGTCAGGCCAGCGAACTGCGCGGCAAAATCGACGATGCAACGAACCAGTACGCAGTGCGCGCCCGTGAGGAGCAGGTGAAGAACAACGCCGATCTGGACGCCGAATTGCAGGTGATGGCAGGGAAAGAGGATCAGGTGACGCGTTCCGAACTTTATTCGCCGGTTCACGGTATCGTGAAAGACATTCAGGTTTCCACCGTCGGCGGCGTGTTGCAGCCAGGCGGTAAGCTGATGGAAATCGTGCCGATTGAAGATCAACTGCTGATAGAAACCCGCATCAACCCGCGTGATATCGCTTATATCCGTCCGGGCTTACCGGCGACGGTAAAAATCTCGGCGTACGATTCGTCCATTTACGGTGACCTCGAAGGCAAAGTCGAAGGCGTCTCGCCGGATACCTTGCAGGATGAAGTGAAACGCGATCAGTATTATTACCGTGTCTACGTGCGCACCGACAAAGCCTTCCTGACCAACAAAGCCGGCCGCCAGTTCCCGATTGTGCCGGGGATGGTGGCGAACGTAGACATCAAAACCGGCCAAAAAAGTGTGCTGGATTATTTGATAAAACCGCTGAATAAGGTGAAGGAATCATTGAGGGAGAGGTAAGCGGGAGGCCGCTGCTTGTGCGGCTTCAACTTCAACTTCAACTTCAACTTCAACTTCAAGGTCGTGGGCGTCGGCCGGGGTTTTGATTTTGCTCCTCCCCCTGCGAAGGGGGAGGTTGGGAGGGGGTTTTACAAGCGAAAAGAAAGTTGAGGTGAGCACTTCAACTTTTTGATTTTGCATTAATACCCCACCCCAACCCTCCCCTTCGCAGGGGAGGGAGCTGTCCTCTGCTGCTTCCACCCTCAGTCTATAAACACACTCGTCGGCACATTAAACCGCAATGCCAGCGGGCGATAGCGCGCAGTTAAAAAACGCAGGATTCCAAGGGGTTTCGCTTAAAACTCTTAGGGCCCGTGTGGGCGGCGAGCCCAGGATATCACCCGCTATTGCAGCGGCTCCTGCAAACCTTCAGTCAATAAATAAACTCGTCGGTACATTAAACCGCACCGCCAGCGCCCGGATATGTTCGACAGTCAGCGAACGCTTACCGCTCAGGATCTGACTGACCAGCGATTTTCCGCCGATTTCCTCTCTTAGATCACTCTGCTTTAATCCGTAATCTTTCATCAACTGGCGAAGTGCTTCCACGCCGCGCGGGAGATTTTCCAACGCCTGATTAAAGGGGACGAAATCGGTATGCTGGCGCTCATAGCTTTCAATCTTTGCACTCAGAAACTCGATTAGCGGGTTTTCGTCATCATGCTCAATCAGATAATCAATCAGCTCAAGCGCACTTTTATAATCGGCTGTGCTGGTACTTCCTCCCAGAAGAGGAACCGCTTTAACCAGCGCTTTACTGGCTTCGATAGCTTCAGCAATCATTGTGTGTAAGTCCTGTAATGTTTGTTCAACTGGTCGTAAAGCGCATGAGTGACGATATGTTTTACATACACCCGCTTGTTGACGAAATTGATATAAGCAATGAGGCGAAGATTATTGCCGCCGACGTTCATAACCCACCATTTTGGCCGGTAGCGGAAATTGTTAAGGCTGGAAAAGACGGATTTCAGGGAATCTGGCGTCGGAAAGTCGCCTTCTTTGAGCCCGCGATAGGTTGTCAGCAAGGCGGTTTTATCATTGGGATACTGCCGCATCGCCCGGTCAAATGCTTCTTTGGCGATAACATGCATAGCACTCCTGAGTTCACATCCTGTGAACAATATAAAGGTTAATGTTGTGGTTTACAAGCTGTAAACCACAATAACCTTTTGCAGGAGGGGACGGGCTTTACTTGTTGTCAGATTGCGGCACTTCTTCCAGAGAAGTTTCCGGGTCAGCATGATGAACGGTGTGGTAAATGGCTACCGGATCTTCCACCTCCGCTTTCCGCTTGTCCTGCCACAAATTCATCCGCGCCCGCAGCGAGCCGCTGAGGTCTTCATGCACCTGCTTCGCGGCTTCGGATTCAGGATTGAGTTCGAGAACGAATTCCATGAATTTATCGGCGGTATAACGGTTTTTCTTCACGCCGGTACCGGTCAGCCACGCCATGCCCAGCGTATAAGCGGCTTCGGCGCGATTGGGATGTTGCGCGTTATGCAGAATTTCCGGCAGCCAGACTTCGGCAGCCTGACGCTTTTCGGCGTCTGAACCGTTATCCAGCGCGCAACTCGCACGGAAATAGGCGGCGGATAAATGTCCGGCGTCCATCGCCCGCTGATACCAGTGCATGGCTTGTTCATAATCGGGTTCGCCACCGAGCCCTTCACGCAGCGCATTGGCGCAGGTGAACATAGCGGGCACCATGCCTGAACGGGCGGCACTCAGCACGCAGTCCATCGCATTACTGTCGTTGTGATACTGCTCAGGAACATCCTGATGCCAGCCGTTGCGGTAGAAAAAGTACAACTCGTAGCAGTGGATCGCGCTGCCGTGGCGGGCCATTTCGGTCATCAGAAAATGTGCGGCGTCCAGATCGTCATTGATCGCCATGTCGTGCGCCAGTGTCACCAGATCGTTTACCGGTTGTTCATCGCCCGCTTGCTGAATAAGCGACCACGCATGTTCCATCAGGCCCTGACATAATTCAGGGCGCGCCGGTAATCCGTACAGGCCTGACTGCAAGGCCGTTGCGGCAAACGCCACCAGTACCGGATCATTTGCCTGACTCAGACCCCGGGTCAGCAGCTGGGTCAGTACCGGCAAACCTTCCTGATGGCCATTGGCCAGCACGGCACGGGAGATAAACATCCGCGCGGCGTGACCGGGTATCGCCTGGGGTGAAACAGCAAATAAATCGTTATAGACAGCCAGACCCGCCTGATCGTCGTCCTGCCAGTAGGCAATGCAGATCCCGGCCAGATCCAGCAGACGGACTCGCGTTTCCGGCGCCAGCGGTTGAGCCAGTAATGCAGCTAAGCGCGACTGGAGTTCCAGCGCCTGAGGCGATTCTCTGTCGGCGATATCACCGGAAAGCGCATCGCACAGCGCGTTGGCGCGGAACTGATTACGTTCTTCTTCACTAAATTCTGCGCACAGCGGACTGTCGATGATTTGCATCTGTTGCGCGTCACTGCCCCCCCAGAAAGCGGAATGGAATAAAAGGTAAGATTCCATGGTGCCAACGTCGGCGTGGCGGACTGACATCGCCATGCGCAGCCAGTAATCCAGCGCTTCTTCATCATTTTTACGGGTTTGTTGCAACGCCGCGGGAAGTATCTGCGGCCAGTGTGTTGCGGGCTCGAATCCCAGTGCGTGAATGTGTGCGACACCCGCCAGCCAGATTTCACTGCCCTGAATCGAAAACTTTTCATGCAAAGGTTTGGGGATTTCACCGGCAAATAACGCTTTCAGCCAGTAAGGCTCCCCGAAACCACCACTCAGATTCATCATGTGGCGCAGGGCATGCGTCGGGCGCGGGTGCAGTTCAATAGCACGTAAAAATGACAGTACCGCGTAATCACAGCATAACTGTGCCCCCAGCCACTGGTGATCGGCGACGTCTTCACCTTCCTGCGGCTGGCGGATAATCCAGGCATTTTCATGCCAGACCATACCCAGCAAAGCGTGGGCATGATAGCTCTGCGGGCATTGCTGCGCCCAGTCACTGAGGATCTCCAGCGGGTTGAGCGGGGGGGATTCCGTGCCGGTAAACAGTGTAGCCGGATGCATCAGCAGCCCGTAATCGCTGTGACCTTCGCCCTGATTCTGCCAGCCACGCATCTGTGACAACAGCCACTCGTCGAGTTTAAGAAAACGGCGGGTCGCCAGAAGCATTCTGGCTTTGGAAATGTTGTCGTGCTGGTCCTGATGTGGCATGAGGTTCCCTGAGCTATTGAGTAAAAACGGTGTTTGCGCAGCACCCGAAGTCTACCTTTCTCCCCCTGCGCGATCAGCGGGATTGGTCTGACTTTGGCTATAGTAACGGATCCGAACCGTTACTGACCAACAAAGCCTCTGCATAATAAAGATTAATAATCCCCCTGAAATCCCTTATTAATCGAGGAGATTAGATATCATCTATTAAGAAAATCAGAATCATCAAAGATGGAGAAAGTTTGAGGTAATTATGGAGAAATACATTTCAGCAGGAAAATATAATGAGTGATGAATATCACAGGCGGTCATCATCTCTTAACAAAACAAAAAAAAACCGACCACTAAGGGTCGGCTGTTGTTTCCACAAAACGGGGAATGAGGGTAATAAATAACAAATAATGATGATAGCGAAAGCATTATATATTAAAGGTGAATGGATGCTTTATCACTTAGTGCGGTAACTATTTTTAATAAAATATTGATATTTATGGTTAATTTATTGATTTAGCTTTGCGTGCTTTATTTTAACATTTAAATTGAGGTTTAATTTTATCCAATATTAATAAAATGTTACACCTTTAAATGCTTCGGAAATATATAAACTAATTTCGTATCATTTTCTTTCTGGATTAAAAGTATTTATATCAAGAGAATGGATTTGCCATGTCGGGCCAACTTTTATACAGATACCAACAAGCGTTAAGCAGATTCAAATCAGTAAAAACGTGTACTTTACATTCAGTGGCACGGTCCGACACCTATCGAGGACAGAAAAATGAAACTCCGTGTTCTTTCACTCATGATCCCTGCATTAGTGGTCGCAGGATCAGCAAGCGCGGCAGAAGTTTATAATAAAGATGGTAATAAACTCGACCTGTACGGTTTAGTTGATGGTTTGCACTACTTTTCTAACGACAAGGGTTCTGATGGCGATCAGAGCTACATCCGTCTTGGTTTCAAAGGCGAAACTCAGATCACCGACCAGCTGACCGGTTACGGCCAGTGGGAATATCAGGTTCAGGCTAACCAGGCTGAAAGCTCAGATGACGGCGACCGCGCCTTTACCCGTTACGGTTTCGCAGGTTTGAAATTCGGCGATATGGGTTCCTTTGACTACGGTCGTAACAACGGCGTTATGTATGACGTGGCCGCCTGGACCGACTTGCAGCCAGAGTTCGATGGGTCAACCTACGGCGCTGACCAGTTCCTTTATCAGCGTACCAACGGTGTTGCAACGTATCGTAACGACAACTTCTTCGGGCTGGTGGATGGCCTGCACTTCGCTCTGCAATATCAGGGTAAAAATGACAGCGGCGGCGGTGAGCCAGGTACACGTGATGTGCTGACTCAGAACGGCGACGGTTACGGTATGTCCCTGAGCTACGACATTGGCGCGGGCGTCAGCGTGGCAGGTGCGTTCTTCAACTCTGACCGTACTGATGAGCAAAATAGTGCACCGGGCATCATGGGCGACGGTAAAAAAGCGGAAGGCTACACCGGTGGCCTGAAATATGACGCTAACAACGTTTACCTTGCTGCCATGTTTACTCAGGCTTATAACGCTTCACGCTTCGGTTCTACCGATTCAGAAGCTTACGGTTATGCTAACCAGTCACAGGCATTTGAAGCTTACGCAAGCTATCAGTTCGATTTCGGTCTGCGTCCGTTCGTGGCCTATAACCAAACTCGCGGTAAAGATTTAGGTTCCGACCGTCTGGGCAACAACTACCAGGATCAGGATCTGGTGAAATTTGTCGACCTGGGTGCGACTTACTACTTCAATAAAAACATGTCGGCCTATGTTGACTACAAAATCAACCTGATCGACAGCAGCACCTTCACCGATAACGCCGGTATCAACACCGATGACGTTACCGCTGTAGGTCTGGTGTATCAGTTCTAAGCGTGCCTTTCTCAGACACAGAATAGCGTTTAGATTTGAGTCAAAAGAACAAGCAGTAAAAAGAACGCGGTCTCTGATGGCCGCGTTTTTTATGGCAAAAAGCAGGAGATCTGACCGCCTCAGGCTGATTTCTGGTGGATCAGATGCAGCGGGGGAGAAACATCGAGTTCGATTTCAGGATTCTGGCGGAATTCATGCGGCGTGATATTGAAACGCTTGCGGAACATGTAGGTAAAGTGTGACTGCGAGCCGAAACCGAAATCCATCGCGATGTCGAAAATCGGGGTATCACTGCTGCTCAGTTGATAGACAGCACTCGCCAGACGACGTTCCCTGATGTACTTCCCCAGAGAAATGCCTGTCGATTCTTTGAACAATTTTTGCATGTGCCAGAGCGAATAGCCTGAATACTCAGCCAGTTCTTCAAGGTGGATCACACGACCAAGATGGCCTTCAATCCATTTGCTGAGTGCGCAGACGATAGCGATATGAATATCTTGAGCCATAACCAGTCTGTTTTAAGGTTGAATATCGCTATTATACACGACTTCGCCGTGATGGCGTTGCAGGTGTTGCTCTGAGGTGTATGACAACCGAAGTGACCAAAATGGCCCGCGGGAAAGGAGTGCGCAGACACCCTGACGGGCCATGATTTAGCGTAACAGGATCCAGTGAATCAAGCGGGCGATACCGTCGTCCACCAGAACGATCCCGACGAGGATAAGAACAATGATGATGTAAAAGTTCTTACCGGTTGGCAAAGTGGTTCCTCCCTTCATCCCCTTGCAGGGCATAAAATTGGGTTACCACGGGCCGCTGCCCCGCATATTCAATGCAATAACAGCCAGACAAACCGCAACAAATATCAGAAAAACGATAAGAAGCCGTTTCATTCTTTTTACAGAGCTTGCGCTCTTCCTCCAGCGTGGATCGTTAGCCAACGATTAATTCTTGCGAACGTTAACCGCTTCTTACGCTGAGATCCAGCCTGTCAGGAATTTAAAACGATTTTTATAGGTTTCGTTTAACCATCGGTTGCCGGGCGTCGCACCAGATCGGTTTTCTGACCGCCATTAATGACCGTGGTTGGCGGTGTTTCGGGTACCAGCGCATCCGGAGCAATGTTCATATGGTTGAGAATTTCGCCCATGATTTGCCCGAAGATTGGCCCTGCTACCGAACCACCAAAGTGTTTACCAGCTTGCGGATTGTTAACCATCACCACCAGCGCCACGCGCGGGTTGCTGGCGGGTGCTACACCGGCGGTATAGTTGATGTAACCGCCATCGTATTTACCGCTGGACCCCATTTTTTCCGCTGTACCGGTTTTAATCGCCAGACGATATCCCGGCACCGCCGCACTGAGGCCGGACCCTCCCGGCAGGGCGTCACTTTCCATCATATGAATGACCGTTCTGACCACGTCAGCCGACATTACGCGGGTGCCTAACACTGGCGGTGTAACCTTGGTAATCGACAGCGGGCGGTAAATGCCTTCCGCGCCAATCGTGGCGTATTCACGGGCAATTTGCAGTGGCGTGACGCGCAGGCCATAACCGAATGAGAAAGTTGCGCGTTCGATATCTGCCCAGCGGTCACGGTGCGCAGGGAAATAACCGCTGCTCTCGCCACCGATACCTAAATCAGTGGGTTTACCCAAACCGAATGACTGGTAAAGCTGAACCAGCACGTTCGCAGGCATCGCCAGCGCGATGTGCGATACCGCAATGTCACTCGATTTTTGCAAAATACCGGTGATGGTCAGTGCCGGCCAGTGGCCAACGTCGCGGATCAGGTGCCCGTTAACGGTGTAGGGATGAGTATCGAGAACGGAATCAGGGCGGATCATATGGCGGTTAAGACCCGCCATTACCACCAGCGGTTTCACCGTCGAGCCCGGTTCGAAGCTGTCGCTGATCGCCACATTTCGCATGTTTTTTGGCTGCACGCCGGCGTAATTGTTCGGGTTATAGGAAGGGTAGGACGCCATCCCTAAAATTTCACCGGTGTTCACATCCACCAGAACTGCTGCGCCGGACTCTGCCTGGTTGAGCGTCACGCCATCGCGCAGCCGCGAATACAATACGTACTGCATAAAACTGTCGATGCTGAGATTAATGGTCGGCGGCTGTTGTGGCGCGACTTCTTTGAGAATACCGATGACATTGCCGTGGCGATCCTGACGGTATTCGCGCATGCCAGGTTTACCCTGAAGCAGGGCGTTAAAGCCTTTTTCCACGCCTGTCAGGCCTTCGTTATCTGTCCCGACGACGCCGACCAGATTTGCTGCGGCCTCACTCATCGGATAATAACGGCTGTCATCAAGCTGAGTGCTGATGCCACCCAGATGCAGCTGGCTGATATCGGCAGCAATGCCTTCTTCTATTTTGCGGCCAAGATAGACAAAACGGCGCTGCGGATCGCTGGTGATGGTTTGCTGTAACTGGGAAAGCGGCATATTCAGCGCAGAGGCCAGATATTGCCATTTCGGACTGTTCAGATCGCTGTGCAATTCAAGCACGCGGAACGGGTCAGCGATAATGTCTTTGGAGGCGACGCTCAGTGCCAGCGGATGTCCGTTGCGGTCAACAATGGTCCCGCGTCCGGCAGGGATGACGCTGGAGCGCAGTGAGCGGGAATCGGCTTCTTTTTCCAGCATCGGCTGATTAAGAAGCTGCAGATAACCTACGCGGCCAAGGAGGAGCGCCAGACAAAAGACGATACCGAGACAAATCAGCGCAAAGCGCTTGGTGTAAAAATGCGGTTGGGCGCTGGATTTTTTTGAGCTCGGTGGCATGGCAGTTTCGCAAAGTCATTGACGCGTTTGAAGCGAAAAGCGATGGCGCCGGAGAACCCTTTCACCGCATCAAATGATGCCGTTAGTTGTCCGATAAAATACAGCTCATCGCTCTGAAAGATAATGAATTTCGTGTACATGCACATCTTATATTAAGCCATAGCGATGGATTGTTTATTTCAATTGCTCTTTGTAAGCAAGTGCAACGGCGAAACCTTTTTTTTTACTCGACGGACAGCCATTCGTCCGCTTCTTCAAACATTTCTTCCAGCATTTGGTTTAATTGCGAACGTTCCTGCTTGCTGGCCCCTTGCGTATTCAGCCCGTTGGCCTGCATCGGTTTTACCTTAACTTCCGCATCCGGAAACATCCGGTGTACGCGTTTTACCAGTTCCGCTTCAATTTTTTCACTGGCGTTAGGGATGCCGGCGACATTCCGTTTGTCAAAAATCAGTTCAACCCGCATGGTTTTCCTCATTATTTATAAATTTATTAACTGGCTAAATATACAGTATTCGCGTGGGGCGCTCTAGTGATTTTTCGCCTGAACGTGGAGATGCAGCACAGATTTGTGAGCGTAAATTCATGTAATTCATGATTCATACATCTTGTGAATGTTTGGACGGCCGTTAGAATGGCGGCCAGTCTGTGAGGGAAATGTGGATAAACAACGGCGTTCAGCTCTGATATTTTTTTGCCTGGCCTGTCTGGTCATACTGACGTGTATGACACAGCGTATTGCCGGGCTGAATGCGTTGTCCGCGATCCTGCATCAGGAAACGACGACGGCTCAGGCGTCATCCACGATTTCCGAAATCGACAAAATCCCGGCTCCCTGTGAGCTCAGCAGTAAATCGCTGCTTTCTGTTCCTCCTCTCCTTTTAGAATTTGCGTTTCTGGCGCTGATCCTGCTGCTGGCATTTTTGTCGCGCGGCAATATGGCGGCGATCCGCCTGCTTGTGCCGGAAGCCGTCCCTGTGCCGCGCCTGCGGGTGCATTTGCGGCTCTGTGTATTTCGGGAATAAAAACTCCGGGAATAAAAACACCCCTGTTATTCATCAGGATGTGACAT
The DNA here is from genome assembly GCF_051851855.1 of Rahnella sp. ATs2. NCBI lineage: Bacteria > Pseudomonadati > Pseudomonadota > Gammaproteobacteria > Enterobacterales > Yersiniaceae > Rahnella > Rahnella sp. ATs2. The sequence goes on from NZ_JBLYPL010000006.1 coordinate 161,272, forward strand.
TTTATTTTTGGAGAAAATCTATGCGAAGTTTATTCAGGGCGGCCGCTGGCTGCCTGCTGATGCTCTGGCTGCATACCGGATATGCTGCTGATACCGGCTGGCTGCAAAGCCCGCAAAATACACATGCAAAAGTACGCCTGCAGGCACAGTCCGCCGATTCTTCTGAGCAGGAAACCCGTCTGCTGCTTTCTGTCAGCCTCGAAAAGGGCTGGAAAACCTACTGGCGTTCGCCGGGCGAGGGCGGTATTGCGCCGTCGGTAGAGTGGCAAAAGCCGGTCACTGCGCAACAGGTTAAATGGTTCTGGCCGACGCCTGCACGGTTTGATGTGGCGGGCATGACAACTCAGGGCTATCACGATGACGTCACGCTACCTGTCACCCTCAGCGGCAGCGCGCCTGCCATAATCGCCGGAACGCTGACGCTGCCGGTGTGCAGCAACGTGTGCATTCTCACCGACTATCCTTTTAGTCTGGATCTCAGTTCTGCCGGAGGCAACGCAGATTTTGCGCGCCAGTTCGCCGCAGCGATGGGCAAGGTACCGATTCCTGAAGGTCTGGCGGACAATGTGACAGCGGGCTATCGTGCGGGCGTATTGCACATTGCCGCTCACCGCGAGCAAGGCTGGCAAAATCCGGAGCTATTTACCGATACGCTGGAAGGCAGTTCACTGGGCAAACCGGTGGTGAGAGTGGACGGGCAACGGGCGCTTTTCACGCTGCCGGTGACGGACGAGTGGGGCGATAAAGCACAGGATATCAGCGGAAAAACGCTGAGTATTGTGTTGTCTGATAACGGTCTGGCGCAGCAGATTAGCCTGGACGTGAGCGCGCTACCCGCCGACACGCCCGGCAGTATCGCTCTCTGGCAGGTGGCACTGATGGCGCTGGCCGGGGGCTTCATCCTCAATCTTATGCCTTGTGTTCTGCCGGTTCTGGGCATGAAACTGGGCAGTATTTTGCAGGTGGAACAGCGCAACCGCAAAAGCATTCGCGTGCAATTTCTGGCGTCGTCAGGCGGGATCATCACCTCGTTTCTGGCCCTGGCCTTGCTGATGACGCTGCTCCGTTACACAAATCAGACGCTGGGCTGGGGCATTCAGTTTCAGAATCCGTGGTTTATTAGTCTCATGGTGCTGGTCACGGCGGTGTTTACCGCCAATCTGCTGGGATTATTTGAAATCAATCTGCCGTCAAAGATGACGACACGTCTGGCGACGCAGCAGCGTTCTGGTCTCAGCGGACACTTCGCTGAAGGTGCGTTTGCCACGCTGCTGGCGACGCCCTGTTCGGCACCGTTTCTCGGCACCGCGGTGGCGTTTGCACTGGCCGCACCGCTGCCGGTGCTGTGGGGAATGTTCCTGATGCTGGGCATCGGCATGAGTCTGCCGTGGCTGATGATTGCGCTGTGGCCGGGACTGGCGATGCGCCTGCCGCGTCCCGGTCGCTGGATGTTACGGCTGCGACTTTTCCTCGGGGCGCTGATGCTGTCGGCCTGTCTCTGGTTACTGAGCCTGATGCAAAACCATTTCTCTGCGTTGTTTGTCGCCGTGCTGGCGGGCGTATTGCTGGTGACACTGTTTGCCTTATCCCTGCGACGCTATGGCCTGCGCAATTGTGCGTTAACTGCTGTTGCGGGCGCACTTCTGGCAGGCGCCGCGATGGTGATTGTCACGCAGTTTTCAGGCGCTGGTGGCAAACCGCTGCGCGATGATATTGCCTGGCAACCGCTGTCCGAAGAGGCGATTCAGAGTGCGCTGGCGGCTAAAAAAGTGGTCTTTGTGGATGTTACCGCCGACTGGTGTGTGACCTGTAAAGCCAACAAATACAACGTACTGATGAGTGAAGACGTGCAGAAAGCCCTGACGGAAAAAGACGTCATTGCACTGCGCGGTGACTGGACGTTACCGTCAAAACCGATCAATGAATTCCTGCAAAAACGCGGCAGCGTCGCCGTGCCGTTTAATCAAATTTATGGTCCGCATAATCCTGCCGGTGAAATTTTATCGCCGTTGCTTACCCGTGATGCCGTATTACAGGGGCTGGAAGATGCCCGTGGAGCCCGATAATGAAAACATTAATACTGATTATGATGATGGTTATTTCACCGGCTGTTCTGGCGATGACGCCGGAAGATACCCTGTTTAATAATCCGGCCTCACCGTGGTTTGGCGCGAAAAATCCCCGGCTGACGATTGTGTCTTTTACTGACTACAACTGTCCTTATTGTAAGCAGTTTGACCCGATGCTGGAAAAGGTCGCGGAAGAAAATCCTGACGTAAAAGTGGTGATTAAACTGCTGCCTTTCCGCGGTGCGAGTTCCATTATTGCCGGTCGTGCGGCGATGACCGTGTGGGAACAACATCCGGAAAAGTTTCTGCTCGTGCATCAGCGGCTGATGTCTAAAAAAGGGCAACACGATGAAGCCAGCGCGCTGGAGGCCGTGAAATATGCCGGACTGGAACCCATTCGCGTGACGCCAGCCAGCTATCTTGAACTGAAAACCAATGTGGAAATTGCCGAAGTGTTGGGGATTCAGGGGACGCCAGCGACCATTATTGGCGATCAGCTGATCGCCGGCGCTATCTCTTATGAGGATTTGCAGAAAGTCGTGAAGGAACAACTGGCGAAGGCAAAACATGACCAGACTTAAACGCTGGGCGAGCGAAGGCGCAATTCTCGTTGTGCTGATTATGGTGGTGATGCTGGGAATGGATTTTTTGCGTGCGCCGCTGGCTCCCGCAAGTTTCGGCAGCCAGCCGTTGCAGACCCTCAGCAATCAGTCCCTGACGCTCGACGAGCAAAGCCAGCAGCGCCCGCTGCTGGTCTACTTTTGGGCAACGTGGTGCGGCGTCTGTAAAATGACCACACCTTCAGTTTCCCGGCTGGCAGAAGAAGGAGAGAACGTCCTGACCGTGGCGTTGCGTTCGGGCGACAACGCGGCGCTGGCGCGTTATCTGCAAGGAAAGGGCATTCAGATGCCGGTGGTTAACGATTCACGCGGCGATTTGTCGGCGCAATGGGATATCGGCGTCACCCCGACGTTTGTCATTATTGATAAAGGGCAGGTTATCGCCACGACAACGGGCTGGACCTCTTACCGGGGGATGAAAGCGCGGATGTGGTGGGCGAAAATCCGCGCCTGATTTGCTGCTTTCAGAAAACAAAAGGCCTTCACCGTGGTGAAGGCCTTTCTTCATATTACATTTATGGCAGGGAAATCAGTTCGCGAGGAACCGTTTCTCGTCGGTCAGCACCTGAAGCAGTAAACCCAGCTCCGGTTTCTGATCTTTAATCCGTTTGCCGTCGGTATCAAAGGCGCGGTAATCGCCGTTGCTTTCCAGTTCCAGCGTCTGATCGGGTGTCGTGATGATAAGCGTTCCGTCATCGCTGGTGGTTACCCAGTTATGGCGACGCTTGGCAGCAAACAAATCTTCGCCCTGCGAATAATCCGCTGGTGACGTCGTGACGTGCAACAGACGCTGCATCAGCGTCGTCATCACATCCGCATGGTCAGTCAGTTTATTGATGCTTTGCGCAGGTGTGCCCGGCCAGTGAATGATCAGCGGAACCTGCAACTGGCGGCGGTTCATGGCATTGCCTGAACCCCAGGTGCCGTTCTCGTTGAATTCAATACCGTGAGACGCCGTGATCACCACAACGGTTTTATCCAGCTCACCGCGGTCTTTCAGCGATTGCAGGATGGACTTGATCTGGTCATCAACGCTCAGAGTACCGGCCTGATAGCGGTGAATGAAAGTGTTACCTGTCGGCACACTTTCACTGTCCTGACGTAACGCCGCGCTGATGCCGTTCAGATTGACGTAAGAGAACCACGGGCCATTACCCCGCACGTTTAGCCACTGCTGCCACTGACTCACGGTTTGCCCATCGGACTGTTTAACCGGCGGCGGCAAGGTGAAATCGGTCAGCAAGGCCTGACGGTATAACGGGCTGTTAAAGCCGTCGGAGGCAAACAGACCAAATTCATAACCCTGTTGCTCCAGCGACGTCACCAGTGCAGAAGGTTTGCGAGCCGCCAGAATGCCCTGCATATAGCTTGGGGAAATCCCGTAAAACAGGCCGAACTGGCCGGTATCATTACGGTTGCCGGAGCTGAAATGCTGGTCAAAACGGATGTTATGATTGGCGAAATCACTCAGCGCTGGCATATCTTTATCCAGCGTGGCGGTATGAACACCATCCACCACAATCATCAGCAAATTATACTTCGAACCGGTTTTCGCAAAGCTGATGGAGTTCAGCGGATATTCCACTGCCAGCGCTTCAGGATTCCCTTGTTCGATCAGCCGTTTCTGGTATTCCTCGGCATTCAGCAGGCCGTGTTTCTCAAGGAATTTACGTGCCGTCATCGGATACGAGAGCGGAAGATTCGCGCGCTGCATGGTGATCGGACGATAGAAATTGGCATCCGCCCAGATATACATCAGGTGCGACGCAAAGAAACTGGCAATGAAAAGCACCACAATCGGCTTGGCGAAATTACGGCGGTTCAGGCTGCGCAGTTTCTGCCATGCCCAGGTGCCAAACAGCATTTCGAGCAGGAAAATGACCGGCACAGCAATGAACATCAGCTGCCAGTCTCGCGCCATTTCGCCCTGTCCGGGGTTAACCACCAGTTCCCACACCACCGGATTGATATGCAGATGGAAACGGGTAAAGACCTCGGTATCAACCAGCAGCAGTGTCAGTCCGGCGGTCGCCAGAATGGCAGACAAGAACCGCAGCAGCCGTTGCGACATCACCACAAAGGTTAGCGGGAAGATAATCAGCAAATAAGCAGAGAATCCGATAAAGCTGAAATGCCCAAGCCAGCTAACCAGCGCGTAAATACGCCCTTGCAAAGAAGAAGGCCAGTCTGAAACAAACAGGTAGCGGCTGCCGAGCCCAAGAATGAGCAGGATATTAAACAGGGCGAACCAGTGCCCCCAGCTGATCATCTGGGATACTTTTTCGCGATAGCGCTGACGATTTGTCACCATGAGAGGTATTGGGCAGTTTGTGAATTAATGGGCTTTATCTTCTCTTATCGACGCTTGCAACGCTTTAGCAAAAGACTGGGACAAGGCTTTGCGTTGTGCAGGAGCGACGCTGGTATTAATAAGGTTAGTCACCATATTGCCCAGAACCATCAAAGAAAGGTCTGTCGGGGCGCGGTGCTTTTCGAGAACAGTCGCCAGCTCGGAAAGGATCTGTTCAACGTGTTCGTCACTGTAACGGGATGATTGTGCCATAGAGTATTGTGCTTCTTGATCTGACAAAGTCCAATATCTTAGCCGATCACAGACCTACTTTCCGCATTTTTATAACCCCTTCATACTTCGGGTTACAGATGCGTTGGCTGCGCGCAGTCACCCGAATCACTTACCGGAGTAAGCTCATCGGGATTTCTTCGTTTGCCGCCTTCATGAAACACGAATTATTTTGGGGTTTTTATCTCATTAAATCCCCATTTCTAAGGTATGAGCGGTTGCGGCTTTAGGGCTTCGGTGTTTGAATACGCCCCGCAGGCAAACCCTTCTTACACGGCTGCAATTCACACAGGAGAAAGTCCCCATGAGTCTGGATATTGAGCAGATTGCTCTGCACCAGTTGAACAAACGTGACGAGCAAACGCTGGATGTTGTGCTGCGCGATACGCTTCTGACGCCGAATGCGGCCGTTGATGAAATGATGGCCGAGCTGCACCGCGTCTACAGCGCCAAAAGCAAAGCTTACGGTCTGTTCAATGAAGACAGCGAACTGGCTGTGGCGTTGCGCAGTTGCCGCAAAGGGGACGATGATTTTCTGTCATTCAGCCGCGCTGCGACCGGCCGTCTGCGTGATGAGCTGGCGAAGTATCCGTTTGCCGAAGGCGGCGTGGTGCTGTTTTGTCATTACCGCTTCCTGGCGGTGGAATATTTACTGGTGGCGGTGCTTAACAGCCGCAGCAGTATGCGCGTCAACGAGCAACTGGATGTCAGCAGCATTCATTACCTCGATATCAATCATGCCGATATCGTGGCGCGTATTGACCTGACCGAATGGGAAACCAATCCGGAATCAACCCGTTACCTGACTTTCCTCAAAGGCCGGGTAGGGCGCAAAGTCTCTGACTTCTTTATGGATTTTCTGGGCGCGTCTGAAGGTCTGGATACCAAAGCACAGAACCGTGGTCTGTTGCAGGCGGTTGATGATTTCTGTACCGAAGCGCAGCTCGATAAGAACGAGCGTCAGAATTACCGTCAGCAGGTTTATACCTACTGTAACGAGCAGTTGCAGGCGGGTGAAGAAATCGCTCTGGATGATTTGTCCGAAGAGCTGCCACCGTGGAATGATAAGAAATTCAAAGAATTTACTCAGGAACAGGGCTATCAGCTGGAAGAAACCTTCCCGGCGGATCGCAGCACCTTGCGTCAGCTGACCAAATTCGCCGGCAGCGGCGGCGGGCTGAGCATCAACTTCGATGCCATGCTGATGGGCGAACGCATTTTCTGGGATCCGGCGACCGATACCCTGACCATTAAAGGCACACCGCCGAATCTGCGGGATCAGTTACAGCGTAAAGCGGGCAATAAATAATCGCTCCCTCCCCTGCGAAGGGGAGGGTTGGGGTGGGGTATTAAAGCAAAATCAAGATGTTGAAGTGTGCTTTAGAAAAGGGTGTTAGCCCTAAAACCCCCACCCAGCCTCCCCCTTCGCAGGGGGAGGAGCAAATCAGAATAGCGCCCAATAAAAAACACCGCCCAGGCGGTGTTTTTTATTTGTTCTCGCACGGCGTCCCGATGCGCAGCAACTCAGTCAGCGATTAAACGCGAACGAAGTCGATGTGAGCCAGTTTTGGCTTGAACGGGTGACGCTGTACAGCCTGAACTTTAACTTTGGTTTCTTTACCGTCGATAACCAGAGTAATTGCTTCAGAGTAGAACTCCGCTTTAACTTCCATGTTCTTAACAGAATCATGGTCCAGTTTGATAGAAACCGGAGCAGCTGAGCCACCGTAAACGATAGCTGGGAATTTGTTAGCTGTACGCAGGCGGCGGCTCGCACCTTTGCCCTGCTCGTCCTGTGGACGTACTTCTACATTGATAGTGATCATTGTATGTTTCTCGATTAGAACTACTTCTAAAATGTGCCCCGCCACCTGCGACCGAGTGACGAGTTGAGTACTGCGGCTTTCACACAAGGCGAAAGCGGGCGGTATGATACCGGAGCAGGGCAGCGGCAGCAATACAAATCGCCGGTTTACTCATCCGCGCAGCTCATTTGCGCGCCGGTACCGGCCTTCATAATCGAACATTTTTTCGCGTACCTGCCAGAACTGGCCTTTCATGCGTGCCACAACAAAATCCGGATGGCGCAGTAAAACCTGCTGCGCGACGATATCCGCAGCGCTATTCCATTCCAGTGGCACGCCCGGCGCACGCTGATGCGGACGCAGAAAATTATGCAAAAACGCCATGCGCTGGGCGGGCGTCGTCAGGCGAAAACGTTCGGAAACGTCCGCGCCGTCCTCATCGTAATAGGTGATCTTCAGCCATTCTCCTTTGTCGTCGCGGCCGTTTTCCAGATTCATGCCACCGCAGCGCAGCACCAGTGCGTCTTTCAGGCGCAGCGCAGCTTTGAGCATATCGTCGGGATCAACCAGAATTTCCTGACACTGATGACAGCGTCGCGCGGCGATATCGTTTTCCGCGCCGCAGTGCGGGCAGCTTTTAAAGCGGAAACGGAAATCGCATTGTTCGCGATTGCCCTCGTCATCCTCCAGCACACCCTGACAACGGCGGCCAAAATGCTCAATGATGGTGCCGTCTTCCGTGGTTTTCCCCCAGAAGATATTGGCAAAACCGCAGGCGGGACAGAACACCTGCACCGGTTTGTTATCGCCCGCAGGCTTATGGCTGCCGACTTCCGGCGTAAACAGATCGTGCGGATTACCGGCGTAATCGAGGATAAGGCAGTCGGTTTTGCCCGGTGCCAGCCGCAGCCCGCGGCCGACGATCTGCTGATACAGGCTGACGGATTCGGTCGGGCGCAGGATGGCGATCAGATCCACATGCGGTGCATCGAAGCCGGTAGTCAGCACAGACACATTCACCAGATAGCGTAACTGCTGCGCTTTAAACGCATTGATCAGCCGGTCGCGCTCGACGGCGTGCGTTTGTGCGCTGATCAGCGCCGCTTCGCCGTCGGGCAGCAGCCCGAAGATTTCACCCGCGTGTTCCACCGTCGAGGCGAAAATCATCACGCCTTTGCGATCCTGCGCAAATTCAACAATCTGGCTGATGATGTGCGGCGTGATACGCTTTTGCTGACGCAGTTCGTCATTCAGATCTGCTTCGCTGAACAGCCCGCTGCTGTTGGCCTGTAACCGGCTGAAATCGTAGCTCACCACCGGCATATCGAGCCGCTCAGGTGGCACCAGAAAACCGTTTTTAATCATGTAACGCAGCGGCAGTTCATAAATGCAGTCGCGAAACAGACTGTTCGCATCGCCACGCACAATGCCCTGATGGTGATACTGATAAATCCAGCCCTTGCCTAAACGGTAAGGTGTGGCGGTCAGGCCGAGCAGGCGCAGACGCGGATTTTGTGCCTTAAGATGGCCGATGATCTGCTGATACTGACTGTTGTCATCGTCGGAAATCCGGTGGCATTCATCGACAATCAGCAGGGAAAACTCACCGCTGAATTCTGCCAGATTAGGCGCGACGGACTGCACGCTGCCAAACACCACTTTGCCGCTGCTTTGCTTGAGATTCAGGCCAGCGGCGAAAATATCCGCCTCCAGACCGTAAGAAAGGTATTTACTGTGGTTTTGCGCCACCAGCTCTTTGACGTGGGCGAGCACCAGAACGCGGCCGCGCGCTACTCTCGCCAGCTCGGCAATCACCAGACTTTTCCCCGCGCCGGTCGGCAATACGATCACTGCCGGTTCGTCATGCTGGCGGAAATGACGCAGGGTGGCATCCACGGCATCCTGCTGATAGGGGCGAAGCGTAAAAGCGGTCACGGCAACAATCACCTGTAGTTTTACTGTTAATAAAGACAGTAGTGGAGTATGCCAAGAAATCAGGCCCATAGCGATGAGCAAAAAAATCACCTGACGTGAATGTTTAGCCTGCTTATTTTCCTTCTTCCTGACCGGTTGCGCGGCTATACTGTTCGCCTCAATGTGGCAGCCTGTCTGCCTCCTCTAAGTAATAATAACTCGTTGCAATTATTACGAATCGAACAACCCTGAACCCTGTCAGTTGCCTATAGCGACGGCGGGGTCTTGTGTTTTATCAGTAACGCGATCACTCAGATCGCCATGAAGGCAAGTCTACTCAATGCGTCTGGACAAGTTTCTATCTCAGCAATTAGGTGTAAGCCGCGCGCTGGTTTTGCGTGAGCTTCGCAACAAACGTGTCACCGTTGACGGCGAAATCGTTAAAACGGGTGCGATGAAAATCAGCCCTGAGCAGCGTGTCGAATTTGACGGCAACGTACTGGATCAAATCACCGGCCCGCGTTATTTCATGCTCAACAAACCGCAGGGCTACGTGTGTTCTACCGATGACCCTGATCATCCGACGGTGTTGTATTTCCTCGAAGAACCGGTGGCCTACAAGCTGCATGCGGCAGGGCGTCTGGATATCGACACCACCGGTCTGGTACTGATGACCGACGACGGCCAGTGGTCACACCGCATCACCTCACCGCGTCATCACTGCGAAAAAACCTATCTGGTTAATCTCGAACATCCGCTGGCTGACGATACCGCTGCGCAGTTTGAAGCGGGTGTTCAGCTGCATAACGAAGATTCCCTGACCAAACCGGCACAACTCGAGAAAATCGAAGATTGCCTGGTGCGCCTGACCATCAGCGAAGGCCGTTATCATCAGGTGAAACGCATGTTTGCCGCCGTGGGTAACCGCGTGGTGGGTCTGCATCGTGAACGTATCGGTGAAATCGTGATGGATGAAGATTTAGAACCGGGTCAGTACCGGCCTTTAACCGCGCAGGAAATTGCCAGCGTTGGCGTTCCCTCGCGCTAGTTTTTCCTGAAACTGGAGCAGCTGAAAGTGCAAGAAAAACCGGTATCCCACATCGGACTGATTTTCATCCTGGGATTGATATCGATGCTGATGCCACTGGCCATCGATATGTATCTGCCAAGTATGCCCGTCATCGCGCAGGAATATGGTGTTCCGGCGGGCAGTGTGCAAATGACGCTCAGCGCCTATGTGCTGGGTTTTGCGATAGGGCAGTTGTTTTACGGACCGATGGCGGACAGCCTCGGGCGTAAGCCGGTTATCTTCTGGGGCGTGCTGGTTTTTGCCGTCGCTGCCGGTGCCTGTGCGCTGGCGCAATCGGTCGAACAGCTGGTCTGGATGCGCTTCCTGCATGGTCTTGCCGCCGCCGCCGCCAGTGTCGTTATCAATGCGCTGATGCGCGATATGTTCACCAAAGACGAATTCTCGCGAATGATGTCTTTTGTGGTGCTGGTCATGACCGTCGCACCGCTGCTGGCGCCGATGCTCGGGGGGCTGCTGATGGCGGTTTTCAGCTGGCACGCGATTTTCTGGGCGATGGCAATTGCCGCGCTGATCGCCGCCACGCTGGTGGGGGTCTATATCAAAGAGACGCTGCCCAGGGAACGACGGCAGAAATTTCATCTGCGTACCAGCGTCGGTAACTTTGCCTCACTGTTCCGTCATAAACGCGTGCTGAGCTATATGCTGGCGAGTGGTTTCTCGTTCGCCGGGATGTTCTCCTTCCTCAGCGCCGGTCCGTTTGTCTATATCGAACTGAATGGCGTTTCGCCGCAGCACTTCGGTTTTTACTTCGCGCTGAACATTGTGGCGCTGGTGATCCTCACCCTCATTAACAGCCGTAATGTGCGTCGTGCGGGGGCGGTGAAGATGTTCCGCTTCGGGCTGTTTGTGCAGCTGACGATGGGCATGTGGCTGGTGATCGTCTGTACCTTCGGTTTGCCGTTCTGGGCGATGGTGATTGGTGTGGCGGGATATGTCGGTGTGATTGCGATGGTCACGTCAAACGCCATGGCGGTGATTATGGATGACTTCCCGCATATGGCCGGTACTGCGGCTTCACTGGCGGGGACGATCCGCTTCGGCACCGGTGCAGCGATTGGTTCGGTCCTGTCACTGTTTACCGCGAAAAGCGCCTGGCCGATGGTCGGTTCAATGGCGTTCTGTATTCTGGCTGCGACGCTGCTGTATCTCTACGCCAGCCGTCCGGCGAAAGCAGTATCTGCATAACTCCCTCCCCTGCGAAGGGGAGGGCTGGGGTGGGGTATTAAGGTCAAAATCAAAAAGGCAAAGTGTGCTTTGACAAGATGTTAGCTCTTAAAACCCCCTCCCAACCTCCCCCTTCGCAGGGGGAGGAGCAAAACCAGCACCGTTTTCTCTGCTTCGTGCTGGATCATTAAATCACTTCTGCTTTCACTCCCTGAACGCGTCGCGCGGCTTTAGCACGGGCATATTCGTCGGCCATGGCTTTGGCTTTTGCGCCCGGCACTAGCGCCATATCGCACTCTTTAGGCAGTAATGTCGTGACTGCGGCGGCAATCAGCAATGAGGCTACCAGCGCATAAATCGCGGTGCTCTGACCGTACAGGCTGACCAGCACGCCGACCAGATATGGCCCGCAGAAACCACCCAGATTCCCCAGACCGTTAATCACACCGCGTGCGCTGCCCGCAACTTCCGGCGTGGTGACTTTGCCCGGAATAGTCCAGAAGGCGCTGGTCGCGGCTTGCAGGAAGAAACCGGCACCGACCAGGAACCCGTAGGCCGCCATAATGTTATGACCGAACGCCACGGACGCCGCCAGGCAGGCTGCGAAACCACACAGCGGCAGGGCGATGAACATACGGCGTTTACCGGTTTTATCCGACAGCACCGACATCGCCAAAATCCCCAGCATGGTGCCGACGTAAGGGATAATCGCCAGCATGCCGACTGAACTCATGTCACCGCCGGTCAGGTTTTTCAAAATGGTCGGCAGCCATAATGTATAGCCGTAAATCCCGGTCTGGTAGAAGAAGTTTATGATGATCAGTTTGACGATAGACTTGTTACGGAACACCTCTTTCAGCGGCGCGTTATTCACCGGTGCCAGCGCTTTCAGGGCTTCACGTTCGCGGTTCAGCTCAGTCACCAGGTAGTCGCGTTCACGCTCTGACAGCCATTTCGCTTCTTCCGGACGGTCGCTGATGGTGAACCACCAGAAAATCATCACCACGAAAGACAATGCCCCTTCGATGATGAACAACCAGCGCCAGTCGAGCGTATCCAGAATCAGACCCGAAAGCGGCGCGGTGATCATCCCGCCGAGCGGCGCGAACATCAGCACGTAAGCATTGGCGCGACCACGCTCCTTATCCGGGAACCAGTTGCTAACCATGGTCAGCACCACCGGCAACATCCCGCCTTCTGCCACACCCAGCGCAAAGCGCAGGAACAGCAACTGATACTGATTGGTGATAAAGCCGGTCAGGATGGAGATCACCGCCCAGGCAATCAGCGAGCAGGCGATAAATTTCCGTCCGCTGCCGTGAACCGCCAGACTGCCACCCGGAACCTGCAGGAATAGATAACCGATAAAGAATATACCGGCGGCCAGTCCGGCCATTGAAGCGGTAATCCCTAATTCCGCGTCCATACCGCCGGGCATGGCGAAACTAATATTAACCCTGTCCATGAAGGAAATAATGCAGGCGATAAGTATTGGTGTTATTACGCGAAGCCAGCGAGCCTTAGGAATCTTATTATCCATTCTGTGATCCTCGGTGATGCTCGTCATACTTCAGGTTGCAGATGCGTTGGCTGCGCCCGCCAACCCGGTCACTTACTTGTGTAAGCTCCCGGGGATTAACGGCCTTGCCGCCTTCCCGCAACCCGAATTATTTAGAGCATGTTCAATGCGACGTTTAATTTACTAATTACTATTTCGTCTTTCGGCGATGACTTAATAAAAGCATTTTGAGGAAAGTATTTCGTGACAGGAGTCACGTTGAATTATGTTAAGAAAAGGTGTTACCACATACGTGATCCTGCACCGGAGTTCGCGTGCAGGAGGGAAGGGCGAAATGGAGGCTGAAAGAAGAATTAAATCGTGCCGCCGAGGGAAATACGGTAGTGCAGATCTACGCGTTCGATTGTTGGCAACTTTCTGATTTTTTTAAGCAAAATCTCCGCCACTACTTTACCCATCTCAAAGCGCGGCGTGATCACGCTGGCCAGTAATGGTGTGGTCGCCAGCCCGATATCTAATCCATGGAAACCGGAAATCGCCATGTCCTGCGGAACGCGGATGCCTAATTTGATACATTCTTGTAACACGCCGACCGCAATATCGTCATTGGTACATAAAATCGCGTTGGTTTGCGGATATAACTGACGCGCCATGGCTAACATTCCGGCACCGATAGAAACCGATGAAACTTTATTAGGCGTGATATGTACCGGCGTCAGACCCCGTTCAGTCATAGCGCGGCTGTAACCCTGATAACGTTTCTGGTCACGGGCATCTGACATAGAACCGAAATACACCACATGCTCTTTACCGCTGGCGAGGAGCGTATTCGCCATATCGTAACCGGCCTGCTGATTATCAAAACCGACCGCGATGCGCCCGTGCGTGTCATCGAGATCCATCACCTGTGCGACCGGGATTTCGGCAGCATTCAGGTACTTATCGGCTTTCAGCGTGTGAACGGAATCAGTCAGGATCAGCCCTGCCAGCTGATAACCCAGCAGATTGACGATATGTTCTTCTTCGCGTTCTTTGCTGTAATCGTAATTGACCACCAGCGTCTGAAAGCCCTGTGCGGAAGTGACCGACTCAATGCCAGCCAGCAAATCGGAGAAAATCTGGTTGTTGAACGAGGGCACTAAGATGCCGATACGCGGCGCTTTTGCCGGTCCGCGGGCTTCTTCCAGCGGATATCCCACTTCTTCCATCACCTTTGTAATACGTTCGCGGGTTTCAGGAGACACCTTTTCCGGCGTGCGCAGAAAACGGCTGACCGTCATCTTTGTGACGTCCGCCAGTTGGGCGATGTCCTGTAGTGTCACGCGCTGGTTTCTCATGGGGGATTTTCCTGATTGGGCCTGCAAAGATACCTTGTTATTGAAACAGAAAGCGCCGGAAATTGTTATCAAAATGATGAGGATCACACCGAGAGTAACAGGGTTTTTTAACATTCCGGCAGGTGATCTGCATCACAGTTTGGCGCGGGGTAAACCGGTGTAGTGAAGCTAACTTTTCAAATCAGCATTCAATAAGGCCAACGTCATGACAAATCTCTTTTCACTGGATAATAAAAAGATTCTGATTACCGGCTCGACGCGCGGTCTGGGTTTCCTGCTGGCGAAAGGGCTGGCGCAGCATGGCGCAGAAATTATCGTCAACGGCACACAGCCCGAATCGACACAAAAAGCCGCTGAAGCCCTGCGTGCCGAAGGCTTTATCGCCCATGCCGTCTCATTTGATGTCACCAGCAGTCAGGCGGTGAATCAGGCGATTGATCATATCGAAAGCACCATCGGGCCGATTGATGTGCTGGTAAACAACGCCGGTATTCAGCGTCGTCATAAATTCACCGAGTTTCCAGAAAAAGACTGGGACGACGTGATTGCCGTGAATCAGAAATCTGTGTTCCTGGTTTCTCAGGCGGTGGCGCGATACATGATCCAGCGCGAGCGTGGCAAAATCATCAATATCGGTTCGATGCAAAGTGAGCTGGGGCGCGACACCATCACGCCATACGCCGCTTCAAAGGGCGCGGTGAAAATGCTGACCCGCGGCATGTGTGTCGAGCTTGCGCGCTACAATATTCAGGTCAACGGCATCGCGCCGGGCTATTTCAAAACCGATATGACCCAGGCACTGGTGGACAACAAAGAGTTCTCCGAATGGCTGTGTAAACGCACCCCGGCCGCGCGCTGGGGCAATCCGGAAGAGCTGGTCGGCGGCGCGGTTTATCTGTCCTCTAAGGCGTCAGATTTCGTGAATGGTCATTTACTCTTTATTGATGGCGGCATGCTGGCTGCGGTATAGGAGGCCCAATGAACAAAATCGCATTAATCACTGGCGGCGGCAGCGGTATTGGCCTGAGCGCTGCCAAAGCGCTGGAAGCGACTGGCTTTACCGTGATCCTGGCCGGACGAAACAAAGAAAAGCTGGAGCAGGCCGTTGCGCTGTTTGCGCCGGGACAGGCGGTGGCGCGTCAGCTGGATGTGACCAGCCCGCAATCGGTCGCCGCGCTGTTTCAGGATATTCACGAAACCTTTGGACGTCTGGATTTGCTGTTCAATAACGCCGGTAATAACGTGAAAGATGTGCCGATTGAAGAACTGCCGGTGGAAGACTGGCTGTCGGTGATCAATACCAATCTGACCGGTGCGTTTTTGTGTACGCAGGCGGCGGTGAAACTGATGAAACAGCAATCGCCGCAGGGCGGACGCATCATCAATAACGGCTCGATTTCAGCACAGTCACCGCGCCCGAATTCCGTACCCTACACCGCCAGCAAACACGCCATTACCGGGCTGACCAAGTCCACGGCGCTGGACGGGCGCGCGTTTAATATTGCCTGCGGGCAAATTGATGTCGGCAATGCGGCGACGGATATGGGCAATAAGGC
The DNA here is from genome assembly GCF_051851855.1 of Rahnella sp. ATs2. Taxonomy (NCBI): domain Bacteria; kingdom Pseudomonadati; phylum Pseudomonadota; class Gammaproteobacteria; order Enterobacterales; family Yersiniaceae; genus Rahnella; species Rahnella sp. ATs2. The sequence continues at coordinate 176,927 of NZ_JBLYPL010000006.1, forward strand.
GCTGGCGGGCAGAATGCAGGCCGACGGGCATATTGCTGAAGAACCGGTGATCCCGGTGGAACGCGTAGGCGAGGCGGTAGCGTTTATGGCCGGTTTACCGCTGGATACCAACGTGCTGACCATGACCGTGATGGCGAGTGCCATGCCGCTGGTGGGACGCGGTTAAGCTGAGTTTCAGGCATAAAAAACGGCCCGTGATGGGCCGTTTTGCATTTCAGTTTACGAATTATGCCGCTTTAGTTTTGCGTTTCCGGCCAAGCCAGAAAATCAGCACCAGCAGAATTATGACGCCAGCCACCATTGCCGGAGCCATAAACGGCTGCAGTTTTGCCAGCAAGGTGACCGGCCCGCCTGCGCGTAACACCGCGACATCGTGCGCGCTGACCTGAATAGCCGCGTTTCCGTAGTTCTTCAGCACATAGTTAGAGATATCGGCAATCTGCTGATCGTCAAGCTGACCGACATACGAACCCACGCCAAATTTCGGCATCAGCACGTGATGGTCGCCGACCTGACGATCCACGCCATACAGAATGGCGGAAATCAGGTTAGATGCATTGCCCATGCCGGTCGCAGTGTTGTTGAACAGCGACGGATACGCCTGATTCTCGCTGCCGGAGCCATCCGGCTGATGGCAGCTGGCGCAATAGCCGCTGAACAATGCCGCCCCGTTATCGATGGTTTTGTTCGCGTTATACGGATGCGCACCGCGCAGACCTTCTTCGACATTCACCGGCTTACCGAAAGTATCCGCCGCCTGCGTATCACGCGGGTCACGTACCGGCGTGCTGTTTTTCAGGTAGAAGGCAATCGCGTTCAGGTCAGTGTCAGACATGTATTGCAGGCTGTTTTGCACCGCTTCTGCCATGCCGCCTGCCGCCTGATTTTTGCCTGCGGTACGACCTGTTTTCAGGTATTCCACCAGCTGAGCCTGCGACCAGTTACCGATACCGCTGACCGGATCAGAACTGATATTTGGCGCATACCACGGGCCTACCATGCCGCCCGCCAGGGGTTTATCCGTCACCGAACCCATCATCAGGTTACGTGGCGTGTGGCAGGTATCACAGTGACCGGCACCGTTGACCAGATACGCGCCACGGTTCCATTGCTCGCTTTTAGACGGATCCGGCTTAAACGGCGTGCTGTCGAGGTACATCATGTTCCAGCCCGCCATAGCAATACGCATGTTGAACGGGAACGGCAGGGCGGTTTCAACATTCGGTTGCTCGACCGGTTTCACCCCTTGCTGGAAATAGACATACAGCGCGTGCATGTCGGCATCGCTCATATGGCTGTAAGAGGTGTAAGGCATGGCCGGATACAGGTTTGCACCGTCAGGGCGAACGCCTTCACGCACCGCACGGGTAAACTGTTCTTCGGTGTAATTACCGATACCAAACTGCTTTGACGGCGTGATGTTCGTCGTGTAAATCGTACCCATCGGCGAGTGGATTTCATAGCCACCGGCAAACGGCTTACCGCCTTCCGGCGCGGTATGACAGGCCTGACAGTCAGCGGCTGTCGCGACGTCCTGACCCTGATGGATAAGTGCAGCCTGAGTGTCATCCGCCATCGCGCTGGCGGCAAAGCCCCCGAATGCAGCGCTCAGCAGACAGGCGGTGAGAAGTTTTTTCATGCTGCACCTGCCAGTTTTTTCGCCATGTCGTCTGCCGCTTTCAGGCCGAGTGCGGCCATCGTCAGCGTACTGTTCACCACGCTTGATGACGGAATCGCACCGCCGCCCGGCAACCACAGGTTAGCGTGGTCGTGCGCACGGCATTCACCGTTTACCACGGAATCTTTCGGATCACTGCCCATGATGGTGCCGCCCATGATGTGGTTATTGGCGTTCAGGCTGGTGGTGATGTTGAATTCTTCGGCCATAAACAGAGAGCCAATGTGTTCCAGCTGCTTATGCGCGGCTTCTGCACCTTTGCGCACGTAATCGCCGACATCGTAATGAATGTCAGGGCACGGCAGACCGTGCGGATCTTTACGGGTGGTGCTGAGCGTCAGGCGGTTATTCGGATCCGGCAACGGTTCCAGGCTGATAGATAAGTCCACGCCAAAGATCGAGCGGCGGCGAATTTCCTCATCCAGCTCTTTACCGACCAGCCCCATCTGCAACGCTTTGGACGTCGCCGGGATCACGCGGCTGATGTTGTTGAGGATCATTTTGTTGGCAGAATAATCTTTGCGGAAATCGCCGTCGCGCGGGCCGACCAGACAACTGCTCTGCGCCGGACCACGACCAATCCACAGCGGCTCTTTGGCGATGAACGTACAGTGGAAACCGGAGTGGTCCATCATGTTACGACCAACGTGATCAGACGAGTTGGCGATGCCGTTCGGATTCTTTTCGTTAGCCGCCATCAGCAGCAGACGCGGAGTTTCGATACCGTTACAGGCCAGTGCGAAAACTTTACCGGTGGCTTTGTGCGATTTTTTATCGCTGTCCAGCCAGTGAACGGCGGTCACATTGTTGTTTTCATCGGTGTCGATTTTGTAGACCACCGCTTCAGCCAGCACCACGGCGCCTTTGTTTTCTGCGCGCTCCACGTGAGCAATACCGTTATACATCGCGCCAATCGGGCAGATCGGCTGGCAGTTGTTGTTACCGCAACAGGTCGGGCGACCATTCCACGGACGCGTGCTGCGACCCTGCGGGATGGGCACCGAACGGTAACCATGCGGGTTCACGATTTCAGCGAAACGCGTATCGCCATAACCGTAAGGCACCTGTTCCATCGGATAGGGTTTGCTGCGCTCGGAAGGGGATTGCAACGCCGGATCATTCGGACCGGCGACGCCGATTTCTTCTTCCGCGCGGCAGTAATAAGGTTCGAGTTCATCGTATGAAATCGGCCAGTCGCGGCCCACGCCGTATAACGTTTTCATTTTGAAATCGTTAGGAACGTGACGCCAGCAGGACGCTGCCCAGTGCCAGGTAGTGCCGCCGACGGTGCGCAGATAACCCTGTTTGAAACTGCTGGCGCTCGGCCCGGTCAGGTGGACGTAATTATTTTCCGGGAAGTACAGCGGAGCGGGGGCTTTTTCTGACTGCGGATACAAACCCTGGAAGTCAGAGCCTGCGCGGTTTTCGAAAGGCATATTGCGCCAGTTTTCCACAGCCTGAGCGCGCTCAATGCGTAAGCCTGCTTCCAGCACCAGCACAGAATGTCCCTGGCTGACCAGCTGATCGGCAATCATGCCGCCCACGATGCCGGAACCGACAACAATCACATCAGCAGACGCATCGCCGTCTGCAGTAAATTCTGGTTTTTTCATCAGGCTTTGCTCACAACATTTGTTTCAGAAGGATTGGTAAAACGATCGGCGTTCATGGATTCCGGCATCGCTGCGGCAGGAGGCGCAGCGGTGAAGTACAGCGGACCATTACCGCAGTAAGTCGGCACAATCAGGCCGTCACTCACCGGGCGATACATCAGCGCATCTTTGTATGAAATCAAAATGGAATCGGTTCCATGTCCGACCGTGCCGGTATACCACGCAGTGACGATACTGGTGACCAGTTCACCCAGACCGTTTTGCTTTGCCACTTCCTGCAAATCTTTCGCCGCCTGACCCGGTTTCACCAGCGCATGTAACTTGCTGACCTGTGCAGGGAAATCAGGCTGTGAACGATAAAAGGCGTTAAAAATCTGCGCGGAAGAACCTTCACTGATATTTTTATGCTCAGTGATGGCCTGTGATACCAGATAGAACTGACCGAAGATGACCGGCTCTTGCGTGGCGGTTTCTTTCTCCGCCAGGCTCAGAAACGGGAAGCCGAGCAGGGTGGTCGCCACCATCGCGGAGGTGAGGCCTTTCAGCAGTTCACGACGACTGAAACCGGTTCCATTTTCGGGTGAGTTGCTTCCAATGATTGAAGGATCGTTTTCCATCTCTTTCTCGCTGGGAATGGGTTGTTTTGCCAAACGGCAGTGAATTCGCTTATCTGATTTTTATTATAATCTGCGTAATGCGAGATTTATCAGCGGGTTAGTTTCTGCCGATATCTGTCCCGATAGGGTATACCACTTACAACGGCGCGGATGATAAGCCAAAGAAGAGGGATTTGTGCAAACAAATTGTGCGGATTTATTAACATTAGATCCAGATTTTAACGTATGATGCGCCGCGGAAAATTTTGTAACCAACTGGTTCATTTCAGGCTGAAATTAACAACTGGCTTTGACAGTCACGGCACGTGATTAATCTCTATTCATCTGAAAATTAAGCAATAAAAAGAGAATTCGGGGCTTTCATGAAACTTCATTTGTATATCAAATGTAAACAAATAGGCAATTAAAAGTAACGACAGTTGATTAAAATGGTTGTAGATCAAGCCGGAAAAGGTTACAAATAGGCCAAAATGAGATCTGCCTCTCAGATTATCCGGAGACAGACATAAAAATATGCTAAGTCTGTAGTTTTGTATCTGGCGACGTTAATTTAATGTTAATTATTTGAGCGCAAGTTGGGCAAAGCGAAGACTGTCGGCTATAACTTAAGCTGTACGGTTGTAGCGATTTTGTAAAAACATCTCGTATAAGATGTGTGAATCACTGTCTGGGGAACCACGTGAATAATATCCAACTTTCGGTAGTACATCGTTTACCGCAAAGTTATCGCTGGTTGTCGGGTTTTGCCGGTATCAAAGTTGAACCGATTCCGCTGCCTGGTAACGATGAAGATAACAATCTGATTGGCCTGAAACTGCTCAGCCATGAGGGTGAACTCGCCTGGCAGGTTATGCACCAGCTGACGAATGCGTTAGAAGATATTCAGGTTAAAGCCGCAATCGTAGAAATTGACGGTGAACCCTGCCTGTTTGTTCATCGTGAAGATGAAAGCGCCACGCTTTGCTGCCTGAAGAATATCGGCGCCGCGATCGCAGAATCCGTCACCGCACTTTATCCTTTCTGAACCGCCTGAAACGACATGCTTTCAGGCGGCACTTATTCGATTGTGTCGAACGCGTCCGACGCTGCCAGTAACTCGCGGGTATAAGTCTGCTGCGGCGCGGTAAAAATCTGCTCGCAATCTCCCTGTTCGACCACTTCCCCGTTTCGCAATACCATCAGCTGGTGGCATAAAGATCGCACCACGTGTAAATCATGGCTGATAAACAGATACGTCAGGCCGTGGCGCTGTTGCAGCTCACTGAGGATCGTCAGAATCTGCGCCTGCACCGATTTATCCAGCGATGACGTCGGTTCATCCAGGATCAGCATTTCCGGCTGTAAAATCAGCGCGCGGGCAATCGCAATACGCTGGCGCTGACCGCCGGAAAACTCCGTTGGATAGCGATGTCGCGACTCCGGATCTAATCCTACTTCGTGCATGGCGCGGATCACTTCCTGTTCCCGCTCCTGTTCGCTGATTCTCCGGTGAACCAGCAAACCTTCAGCAATAATCTGCCCGACCGTGAATCGCGGATTCAGTGCCGAGAACGGATCCTGAAATACCACCTGTATCCGGCTGCGGAATGGCAGCATTTTTTTGCGCGAAAAGGTGTGCAGCGGCTGGCCGTCGAACCAGATTTCGCCCTGTGACCTCATCAGACGCAGCAACGCCAGACCGGTGGTGCTTTTACCTGAACCGGATTCACCGACCACGCCGAGACTTTCGCCGCGACGCAGCTGAAAACTCACCTGATTCACCGCATGTTTGATACCCACGGTCCGGCGCAACAGTCCACGTTTTATCGGGAAACCCACATCCAGATTTTTGACGTCGAGCAGCACGGAAGCATCACCTTTCAGCGGTTGCGGGCGACCCTGAGGTTCAGCCTGTAATAACTGGCGCGTATACGGGTGCTGTGGCTGGCTGAACAGCGTGGCGCGGGGTTGCTGTTCCACCACGCGACCGTTGTGCATCACCGCCACGGTGTCCGCCAGACGGCGCACTATGCGCAGGTTATGGGTGATAAACAGCATCGCCATGCCCATTTCATGCTTGAGTTCGTCGAGCAGCGATAAAATCTGTGCCTGGACGGAAACATCCAGCGCAGTCGTCGGTTCATCAGCAATCAGCAGCTTCGGGCGGGTCAGTACCGCCATGGCAATCATCACGCGCTGACGTTCACCGCCGGAAAGCTGATGCGGAAAATCTTTCAGGCGCGAGGCGGCCTGACGGATACCCACGCGATCCAGACAGCGAAGAATTTCGCTGCGTGCAGCCTCACCGCGCAGATTACGGTGCAGCATCAGCACTTCTGCGAGCTGTTTTTCCAGCGTATGCAGCGGATTGAGCGACACCATCGGTTCCTGAAAGATCATCGAAATTTCATTGCCGCGGATCTGGCGCAGGGTCGTGCTGTCAGCATGAAGAAGCGATTGCCCGGCAAACACAATATCGCCCTGCGGATAACTCACCGAAGAGGGCAGCAGGCGTAATACCGACAGCGCGGTGACGCTTTTGCCGGAACCGGATTCACCGACCAGCGCTAAGGTTTCTCCGGCATGAATATCGAGCGAGACATCGGTGACCACTTCCCGCTGCTGGCTACCCTGACGGAAGGCGACGCTGAGATTTTTGATTTGTAAGAGAGGAGAGTCTGTCATTTCAGAGCGCCTCATGATGATGTGCGGACGGATTAAAGGCGTCGCGAACGGCTTCACCAATGAAAATCAGTAATGACAATAAGGCAGCCAGCACCACGAATGCGCTGATGCCAAGCCACGGCGCCTGCAAATTGTTTTTACCTTCCATCAGCAAGGTACCGAGTGACGGCGAACCCAGCGGCAGTCCGAAGCCAAGGAAGTCCAGCGACGTCAGGGTAGTAATGGAACCACACAGGATAAACGGCAGATACGTCAGCGTCGCCACCATGGCATTGGGCAGCATATGGCGGCGCATAATAGCGCTGTCACTGACGCCCATGGCCTGCGCCGCACGGATGTAATCAAAGTTACGGGTACGCAGGAATTCGGCGCGTACCACGCTCACCAGCGTCATCCAGCCAGAAAGCACCGTGATCAGCAACAGCCACCAGAAATTCGGCTGTACGACGCTTGCCAGAATGATAATCAGGAACAGCGTCGGAATACTGGACCACACTTCGATAAAACGCTGCCCGAGCAGGTCAATCAGCCCGCCGTAATAGCCCTGTGTGGCACCGGCCATAATGCCAATCACTGAAGTCAGCACGGTCAGCATAATGCCGAAGAACAGAGAAATCCGCAGGCCGTAGAGAATTTGCGCCAGCACATCGTGACCGTTGCTGTCGGTGCCCAGCCAGTTTTGAGAAGAAGGCGGTGAAGGGAAGGGCTGCGCGGTAGAAAAGTTAATGGAGTTATAACTGCTGCGGATCGGTGCCCAGATCGCCCAGCCGTGGTCTTCAATCTGGCGCACGACAAACGGATCCTGATAATCGGTTGGCGTTTCCAGCTCACCACCAAAGGTTGTTTCGCTGTAATTGACCAGAAACGGCACATAGAGATGTCCCTGATAACGTGCCAGCAGCGGTTTGTCGTTGGCGAGGACGTTGGATAACAGCACCAGGATCAGCATGACCATGAAAATCCAAAGTGACCAGTAACCACGGCGGTTCTGGCAAAAACGCGCCCAGCGCGCCTGACTGACGGAGTTCAGTTTAAAAAGGCGCATTACTGGCGGCCCTCAAAATCGATACGCGGGTCAACCAGCGTGTAAGTGATATCGCTGACGATATTAAGCAGCAATCCAATCAGCGTGAAAACATACAGCGTGCCGAAAATCACCGGGAAATCGCGCTGTACGATGGCGTCGTAGCCCAGCAATCCCAGCCCCTGTAAGGAGAACATCACTTCAATCAGCAACGAGCCGGTGAAAAACATGTTGATAAAAGTGGCAGGGAACCCGGCGATCACCAGCAGCATCGCGTTGCGAAAGACATGCCGGTACAAAATCTGTTTCTCGTTCAGCCCTTTGGCGCGAGCGGTCACCACATATTGCTTGCCCACTTCATCCATAAACGAGTTTTTAGTCAGCATGGTCAACGTGGCAAATCCGCCAATCACCGTTGCCAGCACCGGCAATGTGATGTGCCAGAGATAATCGGTCACTTTGCCGTACCACGGCAGGGTATCGAAATTCGGCGACGTCAGGCCGCGCAGCGGGAACCAGTCGAGGTAGCTGCCGCCGGTAAACAGCACAATCAATAAGATAGCGAATAAAAAGGAAGGAACGGCATAGCCGACGATAATCACCGAACTGCTCCAGGTATCGAACCGTGAGCCGTTGCGTACCGCTTTGCGAATGCCGAGCGGAACAGACACCAGATAGATAATCAGCGTGCTCCACAGGCCGATAGTGACGGAAACCGGCAGCGCGCTTTTCACCAGACCCATCACGGAAGAACCGCGGAACAGGCTGTCGCCAAAATCGAAGCGAACGTAGTTTGATAACATCTCAAAATACCGTTCATGCAGAGGCTTATCGAAACCGAAACGGTGGGTTATCTCGGCGATCACTTCCGGGTCAAGGCCGCGCGCGCCACGATACTGACCTTCACCAAACTGCGCCAGACCCGGTGACGCTTTACCATTGCCACTGCCGGAACTGGCGCCAGGTAAGCCACTGGATTGCCCCATTTCAATGGCGGCAATGGCCTGATCGACCGGTCCGCCGGGCGCAATTTGTACAATGAAAAAGTTAATCGTGATGATCGCCCACAGCGTCGGGATCACCAGAAGGAGTCGTCTTAACAGATAGGCGGCCACACTCTGCTCCTCAGCGGCGTTGCGCAGGTAAACGGGCTGCGCGGTTTACGTCGTACCACCATGTGTCGAGTTCCATTCCGTTGGACGGGGCGACAGCTGGCATCGAGAATTTATCCCAGTACGCATAGCGTTCATGATTAGTGTACCACATCGGGATCATCACCCTATTCCAGGTCAGAACGCGATCCAGCGCATGTCCGAGCGCTAACAACGCGTCGGGTTTGCCCTGATTCGCAGCAATTTCATCGGTCAGTTTATCAATGGCCGGATCGCTGATACCCGATTTGTTATACGTGGAATCCAGATATTGGGTATTCCAGTAAATCCGCAAATCGCTGCTCGGATAAGACGTCGCAGGATAAACCGTCGGGATCATATCGTAATCGCGCTGGCGCATACGGCGCACGAACTGCGAGTTATCTACTTCGCGGATCGACATTTTGATGCCGAGACGTTGCAGATTATGCTGGAACGGCAACACGTACTGCGAGTTTCCGCCGCCCGGCAGCAGCAGTTCAAACGTAAACGGCTTGCCGGTTTTAGAATTCACCAGCACCTGATTTTTCACTTCCCAACCCGCTTCTTTCAGCAGTGCTGTGGCTTTCAGCAGATTGGCGCGGTCATTGCCGCTGCCATCGGAACGTGGCGGCTGATACAGCGAGGTGAAAACTTCCGCAGGCACCTGACCTTTCAGCGGCCCGAGCCAGGCCAGTTCGGCAGAGTTCGGATAATCTTTTGCCGCATATTCGGTATTCTGGAAATAGCTGTTCACCCGCTGATAAGCACCGAAATAGAGCGCCTTGTTCATCCAGTCAAAATCGAACGCCAGAGTAATGGCCTCACGCACTTTGCGGTCGGCAAATTGCGGGCGGTGAAGATTGAAAGCCAGCCAGCGTGTATCCTGCGCGGCCTGGTTCTCTTCATCGGCTTTCACGATGAAATTTTTGCTGAAATTGCCGCCCTGATACTGTGTTGCCCAGTTTTTTGGCGAGGATTCCATACGGAAATCAAAAGCACCGGATTTAAAGGCTTCCAGCGCGACATTATCATCCAGATAATAGTCGTAGCGGATGGTATCGAAATTATAACGCCCGCGGTTTACCGGTAAATTGGCCGCCCAGTAGTCAGGAACTCGCGAATAAGTGATGTACTGACCGAGCTTATAATCGCTGATGCGGTAAGGCCCGCTGCCCGGTGGCGGCGTGCTCAGCGGTTCGTTGAATTTATGTTTTTCCCAAAACACCTGAGGCAAAACAGGCAAACCCAGCAGGCCGAGCATCATGTCTTTATCCGGTTTCGGCAAGACCATCCGCACCGTCAGACGTGATATAGCTTTAACTTCCACACCTTTATAAACCACACGAAATTGCGGTACGCCTTCGGTCATGAACTTTTTGAAGCTGAATGCCACGTCGCTGGCGGTAATTGGCGTGTTGTCGTTAAAACGTGCGCGCGGATTGATGTCCACTTCGACCCAGCGGTACTGGCTGTCATAACGGGCTGAGTCGGCAATCAGCGGGTAATAACTGCCGATTTCATCGCTGGAAGTGGTAAACAGACTGTCGTAAAGCGAGCCGCTGCGTGCCGCCGGATTGCCCCGTGAGGCGAAGCGGTTAAAGTTGTCATAGGTGCCGATAGCGGCCAGCGTAATCTGTCCGCCCTTCGGCGCGGCAGGATTGACGTAGTCAAAACTGGTGAAGTTAGAGACGTATTTAGGTTCGCCCAAAATGGCAAACGCATAGCTGTCCTGTATGACTTCGGCTTGTGCGCTAAGGCTCAGCAGGCACAGCACACCGGCAAACACGCGAGAAAACATCCTGAATCAGCACTCCTGTGAGGGTGAGAGCATCGTGCGGCAATGCCGCAGATTATTGTTCGGGCTTAATCAATTGATCGCTAAGACCTTGTAACGCATCAGCCATAGATTTCATCCCTGATTCCGGCCTTTTTATCACAACCGGATGCAGACGCCTAAAAGAAAAATGGCACAAAAGATGCGGGGCTGATGCAGGTCAAATCTGCCAGGTGGCATCTTTCTCATTGAAATCCCGGATAAAGACCAGAAGCTCGGGTACGCCTAACGACTTGCTATACAGATATCCCTGCAAATAGGTCACGCCGTGATTGCGCAGATATTCTGCCTGCATCTCAGTTTCGACGCCTTCAGCAACAGTTTTGATCTTGAGTTCTTCCGTGAGCCTGAGGACGGTATCCAGTACCGGCGCAATCAGGGTTTTCTGATCGATAGACATTACAAAACCGCGGTCAATTTTCAGATAATCCAGGGTAAACTTCTCAAGATAAATCAGGGCGCTGTGGCCGGTGCCGAAGTCATCGATGGCGATTTCAATCTTATGACGGCGCAGCCAGTTAAATTCCCTTAACGCACCTTCGGTATCAATCATGCCGCGTTCAGTGATTTCAAACACCACCTGAAAAGCATTCTCCGGTAAAGCCTCGATAAAATTCATCACATCGTCATGAAAACTGATTTTATTCATATGATGAGGAGAAATGTTAATACTGAGTTTTGCGTGTTCAGGAAAAGCATGCTGCAGGGTATGGGCGTCCGCCGCCACCAGCGCCATCATGTGTTGGGTCAGTTCGACGATTAGCCCCTGATTTTCGGCGTAGCCGATAAAAACATCCGGTGGGATACGGCCCTCAATCGGGTGCTGCCAGCGTAGCAGAGCCTCCACGCCGGTCACTTTCAGGCTTTTTGAATCGATAACCGGCTGGTATTCAACAAAGAACTCTTTATTTTTCAGACCACGCAGGATCACGCGCTCAACATCATGGCGGTTTAGCAGGCTGTGATAAATCAGGGCGCACACCATCAGGCTGAGCAGCAATCCACCGGACATTGTAAACAGCACGCCATCACCGGTCAGGGTAGGGGAGTAGAGACGCACGGTAAACGGATAGCCTTCAATTTTTGCCTCCGTAAAATGGCTGTCCGGTAATTTACTCACTGGAACCAGCTGATCCTGGGCTGAGATCAGTGCTGAATCCCCGACCAGCAAGGCGAATCCCCGATAACCCGAACCCGATTGAGCAAACAGCATATAAGGCGAGAGTGTAAGTTCGAGCGTGGCAATCACGCCATCATTATGCGCACCGGGATTGCGCTGCCAGACGATGATCACCGCGCGATTAGGCACGGCGGGCGTCCCCATTTGCAGGTCGATACTCATCGTTTTATCGAAACTGATGTCATGCAGTGAACTGTTGGCGGGAATACTCTGGTTGCCGGAGGCAGAAGAACAAAAAACTATTCCATCGCGCACCAGCTGAAAATCACGCACACCTACGCTGAATGCGGCATATCGATTTAATTCACCCGCAATGGAGTTGCAGGGCTCATCCGTGAGTAATGCAATTTTACCCATCGTGTCGGAGAGTTGATGTAAATAGTCAGCCGCATAACGGGCGGTTCGCTGTGCGATTTGTTCTTGCTCGCGAAGGGTATTGGTTTTAATGACGGTCAGGGTGACGGCAGTAAAAAAAATAAAAAACAGAGCTGAAAAAAGGATGCTTTGTTTTAAATATCGGCGCTTGGGTAATACGGTGTGTGTTAACGCCGTTTTTAAACCCATATGTTTTGCCCTTTCTCTCGCCGAGGAAATAAAAGTATAACGTAGTCAAAAAAACATCAGACACTAAATACACTTTATTACAGGCATAAAAAAACGCCATCCGGAGATGACGTTTTTTTATTCGCTTGGCATAGGACAACAAGAACTAAATCATAAGTTAACGGGATTAACCGTTAGCTAAAACTCGTCTTGCTTCACGATAACGGGCATTCCAGTAGGACTCTTTCAGATTTGAAATCATCACACCGTTGCTGGTAGATGCATGAACAAACTGATCATTACCTAAATAAATACCGACGTGACGGCCTGTAGAACCTGCACGGAACAGAACCAGATCACCCGGACGCAATTTCGTGCGCTGAACTTTCTTGCCCTTTTCTTCCTGTTCATAAGTCGAACGAGGGAGATCCATACCAAATTGTTCGCGGAATGTTACCTGAACGAACGCTGAGCAATCGATACCACGCTTGCTGTCGCCGCCTAACCGATAACGAACGCCTTTCCAGTCAGCGTACTGATCCATAATTTTGGATTTAACGTTGACGCTACGAACCATTGCTTCGAATTCATCCTGAGAGGCTTGCAGTAGAAGACCATCTTTGTCATTTACTGCACGCATATCAGTTTGTGCGCTTTCTGTGTTCGAAGAATGCATACCACTACACGCAGAGAGAAGAATTGCTGCGCCAATTGCGGGAATCATCCGCGTGATATATCTCATAAACGGTTGAGACTTGACCATTATTGTTGTTATCCCTTGCTGTCCTTAACGATGAAATCGTTATTAAAATTGCCAAACGAAGCGAGACTACCTGCCACCATTAGCTGGGACAAATACCAGACGGGTAAAATGTGCGTTAGAGCACGTTTTTTCCTTCAATACGGGTGTTTTTGTCACATTTCTATGCGGGCGATTTGGAGAGTACCGTAATGAATAAGGGATTGCGAGAGGTTTTGTGGGATTTTTTATAAGAAATTGTGATGTAAGCCGATGTAAGTAAAGATGTTAAAAACAATGGGTGATTTATATACTAATTTGGGTTAAAACCGCGTCACAAGCGGGTTCCACGTGCAAATTTCAGCAAAGTATATCCGGGAATTGTATGAAAAAAAGGTCAGGCAGATCATCAACATCCGTCTGACCATAATTTATTTGTATGAATGTAAAATTACGCCGTTGTTTTAGGAATTTTTTTACCCGGCAGTTTGCTCTCAAGCCAGTTAATCAACAGATCGCTGGCCGGTGTCATCAGCCACCAGCTTGCGCCGACCAGGACGACTGACATTGAACCCACGGCAATGTCTGTAAACCAGTGTGCGCCAATCATCACACGCGGCAGCGAGAAAATGATGGTGATCATCAGGGCAATAAAGAAGGCTGATTTACTCAGATAGCGCAGCATAAAGCAGGAAAAAATAATCAGCATCATGCCGTGGTCGCCGGGGAAGCTGTCAGATGACGCATCTTTTGTCGGGATACCGGTCAGCTGGCTGACACGGTTTACACCCGGGAAGCTCAGCGAAGGGCTCTTGTGACTGACCGGCAGTAAATGACCGAGCTGGTTAAGCACCACGGCAGTCAGCAGCATCACGAAACCAATAATGATGTAACGGCGGCGCCCGGCGGTGTCCTGCTTCAGGAAATAGCTCAGATAGAGCAAACCCATGGCCAGCAATGAAATCAGATCAAAGGCACGGTTATTGGTCACTGCGACCAGATGCAGGAACCACGCGTCAGTGGCCAGATGCTGGTTGAAGAAGAAGAAGATCGACTTATCAATCGGGAACCAGAAACCGTGGTTTGCAGGTAAATAGAAAGACAGAAAAAGAGCAACACCTAATACATTGAGTACCAGGATTGCAGGAATATTTCGGCGCCACATATATGAAGACCTATTCTTAGCAGGGTAACGATTATAGTAATGGACGTTAACTTAATCCTTACAACTTAAACGAAGCCTCAACAAAGACGATTGTAGAACATTCCACTGGGTTTCATTTTGCGTAATGAGCTCAATTCTGCTGTCTAACGGCGCCATTGACCTTGTTTCGATTTCCAAATCATTGCCCTGGCGGTTAATCATCAGCGCGCCTTCATTAATACGAATGATGCCTTTCACGCGATCAACCGGCGCGGCTCGTGCCCAGTCGAGTATGCCCGCGGTGTCAAAAACCGTTTCGCCATCAAATATCCAGCCGCAACTGGTAAAACCGCCGGCTTCATTGAGCGCACGTCTCCAGCGCTGCTTTTCAGGCAGACTCAGAGCCGCCAGTCCGCGCTTTGATATATGAGCATGATGATGCTGGCCGTCAGGCAATTCGGTGTGATTAAGGCGCGGTAAATCCAGCAGGGCAGGGGCAATCTCACCCTGAGAAGCCACCACCAGGCGGCGTTCACGGCCATGTTCGCTGAACCATTTTTCCAGCGCCTGCCGGTCACTTTCCTGCGTCACATCCGCTTTGTTGGCAATAATCACATCCGCTGCGGCAAGCTGGTCGCGGAAGTTTTCATTTTCAATCACGCGCTGTTCACTCAGCTGGCGCGGATCGAGCAAGCACAAAGTGGCATTCAGCGTCAGCCAGTTGCTGTAGACGTCAGAGGTTAATAAAGAAAGGATTTGCTTCGGATGACCCAGGCCGGTGGGTTCGATCAGCAGCCGGTCAGGTTTTGCCTGCTGCAATAACATGTTCAGCCCGACCTGCATCGGTAAGCCATTAACGCAGCACATGCATCCGCCGGGGATTTCCTTCAATACTGCACCACTGTCCGCCAGCAGCGCGCCATCGATTCCAATCTCTCCGAACTCATTGACCAGCACGGCCCATTTTTCACCTTCAGGCTTCAGCGTCAGCAGGTGGCGCAGCGTGGTGGTTTTACCGCTTCCCAGAAAGCCGGTGATCAGGTTGGTTTTGGTCATGGGTCACATCCTTTTAAAAATTCACCCATCAATTTGCAGCGACCGGTTAAGAAAATCCAGTTTTGTGCCGATGAATAACATGGATTGCTTAATTCAGCCCGAAAGGGCAATAAATTATTTTGCCGTTCGCCATGTAAATTCCATTAGATGTATTAATGTTAAATGGCGGTTGCGTGAATTTTAAATTCTATAATTACAATGGGGTGTCACCATGAACAGAATGACTGCTTTACTGTTTTTGGGAGTTGTGGCCTCAGGGACGATTCAGTTTGCCAATGCGGCTGCTACAGGCGGCATCATACATTTCACTGGGGCAATTGTTGAAGGGGGATGTAACTTCAAGGCCGCAAGTAACAGAGTGATCAGCGACTGTGATCGCGGTGGAAAACAGGTGTCGCAAGTTCACACGTTGAATGTGCAAACACCTTCTTCTTTTGCGCTGCCTCTGTCTCTCGGACAGGTCACCACAAAGCATATCAACAATGATCCTCATCTTGCAGTGGTCACGGTAAGCTATAACTAAATACCCGTAAATAATTAACATTTTTAATGCATTTCGCGCCGGACAATGATCGTGATAACGCAATCTATCTTGATTTGGTCGGACAACTTCGCAAACTGGCTGGCCCTGTTTTGATCGGGCCGTCAGTTTTCATCTCCCGTCCTTTCCCTTTGTGCCGACATGTTATAATTTTCTCTCTTATTTCAGGCATCAGTGCATGTCATCAGTTGTCAGACCAATTGAGTGCGTGTCACAGACAGGGGCGAAAATATGCGACTTTATCAGGAAATTGGCGGTCATTTGCGCCGTGATATCCATGCCGGAAAATATACGTCCGGCGATCGTCTTCCTCCTGAACGTGATATTGCAGAATCCTATTCCGTCAGCCGCAGCGTGGTGCGTGAAGCGCTGATCATGCTTGAGCTCGAGAAAATCGTGGAAGTGCGCAAAGGCTCGGGTGTGTATGTGCTGAATCAGCCTGAAAACACGCAGCCGGAACTGGCTGACAGCGGCTACGGCCCGTTCGAATTGCTGCAGGCGCGTCAGTTGCTGGAAAGCGAAGTCGCCGCATTTGCCGCCATGCAGGCGACGAAAACGGATATTTTGCAGATGCGCGATGCGATTGAAGCCCAGCGTGATTGCATTGCCCGTGGCGTGACAGACGAAGCGGAGGACCAGCGGTTTCACGCTTTACTGGCACAGGCATCGCAGAACAGTGTGCTGGTAAAACTGGTCGATGACCTCTGGCAGATCCGCCAGCGCAGTTCGATGTGGGAAGGGATCCATCAGCATGTTGTTGATAAAAGCTACCATCAGACCTGGTTGCAGGATCATCAGACCATTCTGCAGGCTGTTTTACGCCGGGATCCTAAAGCGGCGAAACAGGCGATGTGGCAGCATCTGGAGAACGTAAAAGATATGCTGTTGCAGGTTTCTGACGCTGACGATCCGTCCTTTGATGGTTTCCTGTTTTCGTCCGTTCCTTCAGAGCTGAATGACTGAGAGGCGGCAGCACCAATAAAAACGGCTGCCTGAGCAGCCGTTCAATATTTACCGATATTCTT
Organism: Rahnella sp. ATs2; assembly: GCF_051851855.1. Lineage (NCBI taxonomy): Bacteria > Pseudomonadati > Pseudomonadota > Gammaproteobacteria > Enterobacterales > Yersiniaceae > Rahnella > Rahnella sp. ATs2. Next base: position 193,718 of record NZ_JBLYPL010000006.1, read on the forward strand.
TAACCGATAGTCATGTCGCGTTAAGTCGTCTCACTGTACTGACTTAACCCACGTATTTAGCCACGGTTTTCTTCGCGCCGATCCTTTGCAGATCAGCATATGCGGCCTGAATAGCCTGTACCACTTTCTCTTCCTGTGGCAATTGCTCACCGAAAACGCCGTTCAGCGCCAGCAGCGCTTTCACGCGTTCTTCGCCATCCGCGGTAGAGGCGACGATTTCTGCCAGCGTTTCCGCCATCGGATCTTTAATCTCAATAGGCTGACCGGCATCATCGGTGCCACCGACATAACGCATCCAGCCCGCCACGCCCAGCGCCAGCAATTCATAAGAACCCCCGTTTTTCACATGCCAGCGGATCGAATCGAGCATACGTTGCGGCAGTTTCATCGTGCCGTCCATCGCGATTTGCCAGGTGCGATGTTTCAGCGCCGGATTGCTGTAACGTGCAATCAGGCTGTCGGCATAGGCGGTAAGATCCACACCTTCAACGCTCAGCGTCGGCGCTTGTTCATGCAGCATCAGGTGATGCGCCGCGGCTTTATAGTTATCGTCATCCATACAATCATTGATGTGCTGATAACCGGCCAGATAACCCAGATAAGCGAGGAAAGAGTGACTGCCGTTCAGCATACGCAGTTTCATCTGCTCAAACGGCAGAACGTCGGACACCATCTGCGCACCGGCTTTTTCCCAGTCCGGACGACCTGCGACGAAGTGGTCTTCTACCACCCACTGGATGAAGGGTTCACAGGCGATACCACAAGGGTCTGTGACACCACCGAGCGCTTCGGTGATTTCTTCCAGTGTGGTTTCTGTGGCTGCCGGAACGATGCGGTCAACCATGGTGCTCGGGAAAGAGACGTTTTCGCTGATCCATTTTGCCAGTTCTGCAGAGCGTGCTTTCGCCATACCCAGCACGGCGTTTTTCACTACCAGACCATTTTCAGGAATGTTATCGCAGCATAAAACGGTGAAGCCAGGCAGACCGCGTTCATGACGCAGACGCAGCGCTTCAACTAACACACCCGGCGCAGTACATGGCGCCTGACCACCGGCCAGATCCTGCTGAATTTTCGGATTTTGCAGATCAAGTTCACCCGTTCCCGGCTCAATGCAGTAACCTTTTTCGGTGATGGTCAGGGAAACAATCGCCACCTGAGGTTCGGTCAGTTTTTCCAGCACGGCATCAAGCCCGTCGATACCGCCGTGGACAGATTCATGAGCAGAGCCAATGATAATCGCCTGATTGCCTTCCGCCCCTTTCTCCAGCACGGTAAACAGGTGATCTTGCTGACGCAGACTTTTTATCAACGCTTCATTACCGAAGAGGCTGATTTCGCAAATGCCCCAGTCTCCGCCCTGAAGGTTTAAGACGCGGTTAGTAAGCAGCGCCTGGTGGGCACGGTGGAATGCGCCAAAGCCGAGATGAACGATGCGGCTTTTCAGTGCATCGCGATCATAAGCTGGCAATGACACTGCTGCGGGCAGAGACGCTGTGGCAATAGTTTTCATGCAATACTCCAGGCAAGTCAGAAATAAATAATTGGTCAGGCCAAATTGGGGCAGTTTACCCGTCAGTTCAATTTTGTGCTGGATAAAGCGACGATTTAAGCCGAAATCAGGGCTTAGAGTGTAAAGTCATATGATAGAAAGGGGAATTGGTAAGTCCGGACGACCACTGATTTTGTGATGCAGATCGAGAGTCTGCCGCATTAACGGCAAAATCAGGGCAATAAAAAAGGAACGCCGGAGCGTTCCTTCAAACTTACCTGGCGACAAACCTGGCGGGACAAGGCAGGGCGCTGATTAATCCGCGCGGCCCATATAACGGCGTTCTGCGATATGAATGCGAATTTTATCGCCGGAACTCAGATATTCCGGCACCTGAATGCTCAGGCCAGTTGCCATCACTGCCGGTTTGGTACGGGAGCTGGCTGACGCGCCTTTGATGCCCGGTGCCGTTTCGACGATTTCCAGATCTACCGTCTGTGGCATTTCCAGCGCCAGCAGCTGGCTGTCGAGCGTCAGAACCTGCATACCCTGTAAACCTTCTTCAGGAATGAACAGCAGTTCGTCTTCGATCTGCGCCTTATTGAAGGTGTATGGTGTGAAATCTTCATCATCCATAAATACGTATTCGTCGCCATCGACGTAAGAGAAGTTCACTTTACGACGGGTCAGGCTGACGGTATCCAGAATATCGTCGCCTTTAAAGCGTTCTTCTACTTTGCCGCCAGTACGTACATCAGCGAAACGCATTTTGTACAAGGTGCTGGCACCACGGGCGCTTGGGCTCTGAACATCAATATCTTTAACCAGCAGCAATTTGCCGTCGTAGTTCACAACGAAGCCGCGTTTAATTTCGTTAGCACGTGCCATATAAATAACCTGTCAGCAGAGAGATAAATAATTTGCGACACGTTACCCGCGCCGCTGATTTCAGGCAAGCAGATAGCGCAAAAAGAGTCGCGAAAAACCCGCTTTCTGACGCATTTTTTGCGTGTGTTCTGCCTGCGTAAAAAATGTTCGGTATAGCCTGTTAAAGGATAGTAAATATTTCGCTGGTGGCGCATATCACCGCCTGCTATTGTCGCGCCTCAAAATGAGGCCTGAGGAGGCTGTTGATGGACTGTCGTACCGATTGCGGAGCCTGTTGCATAGCGCCTTCAATTTCCAGCCCGATACCCGGAATGCCTGACGGCAAACCGGCGAATACCCGTTGCGTGCAACTGGCTGATAATTTCATGTGCAAGATTTTCACCTCGCCGCTGCGCCCGAAAGTGTGCGCCAGTTTACAGGCCAGCCGCGAAATGTGTTTTACCCATCGCGACCAGGCGCTGACTTATCTGATTAAGCTCGAAGCGGATACCGCGCCTTAAGCGACGGCTTCCGGCGTTTCTTCTGCCGGTTTATCGACATTTTTCACATTCCAGATACACAACACCGAACCTACCACCATCGCCAGTGCGGCATAAAACACAGCATGGTATGTCCAGAACTGCGCAATCACCCCCGCCAGAGAACCGGCAAGGATCCAGCCCGCACGGGTGGAGTTGGTGAACAGCGTGGTCGCCGCACCGGCCTGGCCCGGCATCAGATCCTGAAAATACAGCATGCCGATCCCGGCCAGAATGCCGATGAAAATCGCGTTCAGCAGCTGTAAAGCAATCAGCATGGCGGCGCCGGTGGTAAACAACAGACAGCCGTAGAAAATCACCCCTGCGACTACCGCAAAACGCATCAGGAAGCGTTTCCCCAGCTGTTTAGCCAGATATCCGGCAATCAGCATGGTCGGGATTTCCAGACACGCCGCACTGCCCATCAGCACGCCCGCCAGTTTTTCCGGCAGACCTAATTCACGCACCACATACAGCGGCATATTGATGAGATAAATACTGTTAGCTGCCCACATCAGTGAACACGCGATGAAAAGCATCAGCGTGTCCCGACGGTTGCGACGGGGCGCTTCCAGCGTCGCCGTGGTTTTGATGTGTGCTTTAGGCATGGAGGGCAGGAACATATATACCATCACTCCGCAAAGCAGGAACGCCAGCGCGGCAGCGCAGTACATGAAGGTAAAACCAAAGCCCATCGACAGGGCGAAGGCCAGCGGCGGGCCGACGACCCAGGCCAGCGAAACCTGGGCGCGTAAAATAGAGCTGAACATGACGGCTTCACGGCCAGTCTTTTCAGAATGCTCACGCGCCAGAGCAAACATCTGCGGGTTGGCGGTGGAACCGAAGCTCGACAGCAATACGCCGATCAACAGCAGGATGAAGTAATTGCGGTTGAAGGCGAACAGTACACAGGCCAGCGCCCCCAGAATGCAGCAATACAAAATCAGCGTTTTGCGGTCGCCACGTTTATCCGACCACGTCGCGAGCAACTGACTGACGAAAATGCCGATCACCGCGCTGCCGGTGAAGAAAATCCCGACCATGAACGGACTGACGTGAACCTGAGATGTCAGGAACAGGCTCAGCGTTGGCGTCTGCAAAGCGCCGGCAATGCCGGTCAGAAAAGCGATGATCAGAAAAGCGGTCGACGTCATGTCGGGTAAACGGCGGGCTGACGTTGTAGAAATTCGCATGAGTTATGTGAACCAGGGTTATGTGGACCAGGGTTATATGGACCAGAAGTCGGGAAGGGGACGAAATTTGCGCGAATGTTACGTCAGTTTAAAAAAAACAAAAACAGGTTTTGATCATCAAAAATGTAAACCGGAGTGAATTTGCCATACTGAATAATAAAACCGCACTTTGTGTCAAAAACAACCAGGCGAGGTTTCTGATATCCACCCAAATAGTCACCACAAATGAGGTTCAGCTTACGTCAGCTTTTCGCGTCAGCCTGACTTCAGCATTTACGTTAAATCATCTGTTTCGGAAAGGGTTTAGAAAGTAAACTGTGCGTAGCATCAAAAAATTGTCACGCAAAATCAGGGAAAGCTTGATTTAAAAACAGCCCCGATTAAGACTTCCTGAAACGTTTCAGCGTTGTCAGCTATTCTCATGAAATCTGATGGCGCTCCTTTTTTCTCAGTAAAGCTGAAACGATTCAATTTCAGCAGGAGAGGAGAATTATGTTCCAACTGTCACAGCAAGATATTCATCTCGGTGCGGCTGCCAGCGACAAGCAGGAAGCAATTCGCCAGGTTGCAGCAGCACTGACACAGGCCGGTCGCGTCAGCGAAGGCTATGTAGACGGCATGTTAGCGCGTGAGCTGCAAACCTCTACCTATCTGGGTAACGGCATCGCTATTCCTCACGGCACTACTGATACCCGTGATCTGGTGCTCGATACCGGCGTGCAAGTTTTCCAGTTCCCGCAGGGTATTGCGTGGGGCGAAGGCCAGACCGCGTATGTGGTTATCGGTATCGCAGCGCGTTCTGACGAACACCTCGGTTTGCTGCGTCAGCTGACGCACGTCTTAAGCGACGACAGCGTGGCCGACCGTCTGGCAAAAACAGATTCAGCTGAAGAATTACGCAGCCTGCTGATGGGCGAAAAGAATGCCGCTGAATTCCTGTTTGATACTCAGCTGATCGCGGTCGATGTGGCTGCTGAAAACCTGATCACCTTACAGGCGCTGAACGCGGGTCGTCTGAAAGAGATCGGCGCAGTGGATACTGCTTTTGTCAGCGACGTTATCAGCCGTAAGCCGCTGAACCTCGGGCAGGGCATCTGGCTGAGTGACAGCACCGAAGGCAACCTGAAAAGTGCAGCAACGGTAAGCCGTGCGAAGCAGGCCTTTGATCTCGATGGCGAAAAAGTCTCATTGTTGCTGACGATTTCAGTCGCAGATGATCAGCCGCTCAATATTCTGAATTACCTCAGTGATTTGCTGATAGCGAATAAAGCTGAACGCTTGCTGACGGCAGATCCTGTGGGTGTGCTGGCATTGCTGACCAGCGAAGTCGAAGAACAAGCCAACGTGCTGACGGCGGAATACGTTATCCGTAACGAACACGGTTTGCATGCCCGTCCGGGTACTGCACTGGTGAACGTGATCAAACAGTTCAGCAGCGAAATCACAGTGACGAATCTTGATGGCAGCGGTAAACCTGCCAACGGCCGCAGCCTGATGAAAGTCGTGGCGCTGGGCGTGAAAAAAGGTCATCACCTGCGCTTTACCGCCAAAGGTGAAGACGCGGAACTGGCGCTGAAAACCATCGGTGAAGCTATTTCAGAAGGTCTTGGGGAGGGCGCATGAGCCGCAGAGTTGCCACAATTACCTTAAACCCGGCGTACGATTTAGTCGGCTATGTGCCGGAAATCGAACGCGGTGAAGTCAATCTGGTGCAAACCACTGGTTTGCACGCCGCAGGTAAAGGCATCAACGTAGCGAAAGTGCTGAAAGATCTCGGCATCGACGTCACCGTGGGTGGTTTCCTCGGTAAAGAAAATCAGGACGGGTTCCAGCTGTTATTCAGCGATCTGGGCATTGCTAACCGCTTCCAGGTGGTGAATGGCCGTACCCGTATCAACGTGAAACTGACCGAAAAAGACGGCGAAGTCAGCGACTTCAACTTCTCCGGTTTCAACGTCACTCCTGCCGACTGGGAGCGTTTCGTGACGGATTCTCTGTCCTGGCTGGGTCAGTTTGACATGGTTGCCGTCAGTGGCAGCCTGCCAGCGGGCGTTGATCCTGACGCGTTCACCGACTGGATGAAACGCCTGCGTGCGCAGTGTCCGTGCATCATCTTTGACAGCAGCCGTGAAGCGCTGGTCGCCGGTCTGAAAGCGGCACCGTGGCTGGTCAAACCAAACCGTCGCGAACTGGAAATCTGGGCTGGCCGTAAATTGCCGGAACTGAGCGATGTGGTAGAAGCTGCGCATGCCTTGCGTGATCAGGGAATTGCCCACGTGGTGATTTCACTGGGCGCAGAAGGGGCATTGTGGGTTAACGCATCCGGTGCGTGGATTGCTAAACCGCCAGCCTGTGAAGTAGTCAGCACCGTGGGTGCCGGTGATTCCATGGTCGGTGGCCTGATCTACGGCTTACTGATGCGCGAATCCAGTGAACATACGCTGCGACTGGCAACGGCTGTTGCCGCGCTGGCTGTCAGCCAGAGTAATGTCGGTGTCACCGATCGTCCGCAGCTCGCGGCGATGATGGCCCGTGTTGACCTGAAACCCTTTTAATCCCCAGGAGGCAGAATGAAAACGCTGCTGATGATAGACAGTTCGCTCGGACAGGCTCGCAGCCATCTGGCGAAAAATTTGCTTGCTGCCGCTGCTGTGAAGGCAGGGCATCAGGTGGTTGAACAGGCCGCTGACGCTGAAGTCGTCATTGTTGCCGGTGAAACTGTGCCAAACGACGCCGCACTGGCGGGCAAAAATATTTATACCGGTGATGTGGCGGATGCTGTACGTGATCCGCAGGCATTCCTGCAACGTGCGCTGACCGAAGCCAAACCTTATGTTGCTCCGGTGGCTACTGCTGTCGCTGCTCAGGCTGCCAGCGGTCCAAAACGCATTGTTGCTGTGACTGCGTGTCCGACCGGCGTAGCACATACCTTTATGGCTGCTGAAGCCATTGAAAGTGAAGCGAAAAAACGTGGCTGGTGGGTAAAAGTCGAAACCCGCGGTTCCGTGGGTGCGGGCAATGCCATCACGCCTGAAGAAGTTGCAGCGGCCGATCTGGTGATTGTCGCGGCTGATATCGAAGTGGATCTGGCTAAATTTGCCGGTAAGCCGATGTACCGCACTTCTACTGGTCTGGCACTGAAAAAGACCAAACAGGAACTGGATAAAGCGCTGGTTGAAGCTGAAGTTTTTGAACCGAAATCTCAGGGCGCGGCAACAGGTGCGAAGAAAAAAGAAGCGGGCGGCACCGGGCCTTATCGTCACCTGCTGACCGGCGTATCTTACATGCTGCCAATGGTTGTGGCGGGCGGTTTGTGTATCGCGCTTTCATTCGTGTTTGGTATCAAAGCCTTTGAAGTGAAAGGCACGCTGGCTGCGGCGCTGATGCAAATTGGTGGTGGTTCAGCCTTTGCTCTGATGGTACCTGTTCTGGCGGGCTTTATTGCCTTCTCCATCGCTGACCGTCCGGGTCTGACGCCGGGTCTTATCGGCGGTATGCTGGCAGTGAGCACGGGTGCAGGGTTCCTTGGCGGTATCATCGCCGGTTTCCTGGCGGGTTATGTGGCGAAAGCTATCAGCGGCAAGCTGAAATTACCGCAAAGTATGGAAGCCCTGAAGCCTATCCTGATCATTCCATTGGTCGCGAGCCTGATTACCGGTCTGGTGATGATTTATATCGTTGGTACGCCGGTCGCTAAAATCATGGTTGGCCTGACTAACTGGTTGCAATCTCTGGGTACAGCGAACGCGGTTCTGCTCGGCGCGATCCTCGGTGCGATGATGTGTACCGACATGGGGGGCCCGGTAAACAAAGCCTCTTACGCATTCGGCGTGGCATTGTTGAGTTCTTCCGTGTACGGCCCGATGGCTGCCATCATGGCTGCCGGTATGGTGCCACCGCTGGCAATGGGTCTGGCAACGATTCTGGCGAGTAAGAAGTTCGAGCAGGGCGAGCGCGAAGGCGGCAAGGCTGCCATGGTGCTGGGTCTGTGCTTCATTACTGAAGGTGCCATTCCGTTCGCAGCCCGTGACCCGATGCGTGTTCTGCCATGCTGTATCGCAGGTGGCGCACTGACCGGTGCTCTGTCAATGGCCTTCCATGCACAACTGATGGCGCCACACGGCGGTCTGTTCGTGCTGTTAATCCCGGGTGCAATCACTCCGATCTTGGGTTATCTGGTGGCGATTATCGCCGGTACCGTTCTGGCCGGCGGTGCTTACGCTATTCTCAAACGTTCAGATGCTGCGTTAGCTGCGAAAGCCGCGGCATAATCAGCAGGCTGTAAATAACAGAAAGGCGCGACATGTGTATGTCGCGCCTTTTTTATTACGCCTCCCCCTGCGAAAGAAAAGAGAGTATGGAGCTGAGTCTTTCTGTTTTTTTACGCCTCCCCCTGCGAAGGGGGAGGCGGGGAGGGGGTTTTAAGGACTCACATCCTTGCCCATGCACACTTCAGCTTTCGTTTTTGACCTTAATACCCCACCCCAACCCTCCCCTTCGCAGGGGAGGGAGCTGACCGAAATCCTACTCAATGACAGCGCATGAAAATGCTATATCTTAAGCGGCGGCTTCGTCGTTATCCGCTGTCTGTTGTGCTTTCAGCCAGGCGATTTCATCTTTCCAGATATCAGGATTGACGGTTTCGAGGATCATCGGGATACCGTCGAAGCGGACATCTTTCATCATCCAGCTGAACACGGTATTGCCAATATTCCCTTCACCGAGGCTGTGATGACGGTCAACGCGGCTGTTGAATTCACTTTTCGCATCGTTCAGATGCATACCGCGCAGGTATTTAAAGCCCACAACTTCTTCGAAATGTTTAAACGTTTTCTCGCATTCTTCTGCCGTGCGCAAATCGTAACCGGCCGCAAACGCGTGACAGGTATCGATGCAGACCCCGACGCGGCTTTTGTCTTCCACGCCGTCGATAATTTTCGCCAGATGTTCGAAGCGGAAACCGAGATTGCTGCCCTGACCGGCGGTATTTTCGATAACGGCAGTGACGCCTTTGGTTTTATCCAGCGCAATGTTCAGGGATTCAGAAATCCGCTCGAGGCATTTGTCTTCCTCGATTTGCATCAGATGGCTGCCCGGATGGAAATTCAGGAGTGAAAGACCTAACTGCTCACAGCGCTGCAATTCATCAAGGAAAGCTTCACGGGATTTTTCCAGCGCTTCCGTCACAGGATGTCCGAGGTTAATCAGATAGCTGTCGTGCGGTAAAATCTGGTTGCTCTTGTAGCCGTATTTTTCACAAGCCAGTTTGAATTTTTCAATCACATCTTCTGGCAAAGGTGCGGCTTTCCACTGACGCTGATTCTTGGTGAAAAGCGCAAAAGCCGTGGCTTCCAGCTCATGTGCGCGCAATACCGCCTGATCGACACCACCGGCTGCACTGACGTGTGCTCCCACAAACTTCATTTTTGCTCCTCAGTTTTCATCGCGTTTATTCACGAATGATAGCGCCTCCGTGAAGGAGGCGCAGCATCGGAATGTTAAAAGCCGCAACATCAGCCAAAAAGATGATGAACCAGCTGGTTGATACCCGCACCGCCGACAATCAGCCAGATGAACAGTATTGCCGCCAGCAGCATCGGTTTGAGACCCGCCTGACGCAGGGCGCTCATATGCGTTGTCAGACCCAGCGCCGCCATCGCCATCGCCAGCAACACGGTATCCAGCGTAATCAGCGGGGGGATCCAGTTGTGCGGCAGGATATCCAGCGAGTTGAACGCCGCGACCAGAATAAACAACAGGGCGAACCAAGGAATGGTGATATTGCGCATACCACCGTTCTGACCGCCGTGCTGAACCTCTTTACGTGATTTCCAGCCAGAGAGCAGCAACAGGAACGGTGCCAGCATCATCACGCGGATCATCTTGGCGATCACCGCCGCATTTTCAGCGTCCGGGCTGACACCCTGACCGGCGGCTACCACCTGCGCGACTTCATGCACCGTCGAACCGGTGTAAATCCCGAACTGTGACGCGGTAAAATTCAGCCAGTGATATTGCTCATTCAGATGCCATAACCATGGATACAGGAAGATGGCCGCCGTTCCGAAGATAACCACAGTGGCGACGGCGACGGTCACTTTTTCTGCTTTGGCATCCAGCACCGGTTCGGTCGCCATCACAGCGGCAGCACCACAAATACTGCTGCCTGCGCCGATCAGCATCGACGTATCACGGTCTAATTTAAATACCCGTTGTCCCAGCCAGCAGGCAAGGGCGAAGGTGGAGCACAACATCAGGGCATCGATGAGGATCCCGGTTGCGCCGACGTCGGCGATTTGCGCGAACGTCAGACGCAGACCGTACAAGATAATCCCCAGACGCAGCAGGCGTTGTTTTGCCAGTGTAACGCCGCTGTCGCACCAGGGTCTGGCGGCCGGATAAACCGTGTTGCCGACGACCATGCCGATGACAATCGCCAGTGTCAGCGCGCTGAGACCGAGATGGCTCAGGGACGGGAAATTACTCAGCCAGACCGCCAGCCCGGTAATGGCACCGGTCAGGGCCAGGCCCGGCAGCAGGCGGCTATATCCGCCACGTTTTTGCAGCGCAGGCTGGTCAACATCATGTTTAAGCGCGTCGCTTTTATTGAGTGAAAATTGGGTCATCGTCCGTTCCTCGTTCAGGAGTGATGACATAAGGCTACGCCGCGCTTATATAAAAATGAAATTGATTATAACTTTATAACCTATCTGAAAAACTGGTATAAGAATTTCATTCAAAAGAGACCTGTAAGCCAAGGGTCTATACTAAACAGAACAAGCGTGCAGTCAGGCGCATGAGAACAGCGGGACATTTATGCACATAACATTGCGACAACTTGAAGTTTTCGCCGAGGTGCTGAAAAGCGGTTCGACCACTCAGGCGTCGGTTGTGCTTTCATTATCACAATCGGCAGTCAGTGCGGCGCTGGCCGATATCGAAGGGCAGCTCGGCGTGCAGTTATTTGACCGTGTCGGGAAGCGGCTGGTGATTAATGAGCACGGACGTCTGCTGTACCCGAAAGCCCTGGCATTGCTGGAACAGGCGGGGGAAATCGAACGTCTGTTTAATCAGGACAACGGTTCGCTGCGCATTGGCGCCAGCAGTACCATTGGCAACTATATGCTGCCGGGGATGATTGCTGATTACCGGCTGGATTTTCCTCATACGCCGCTCGAGCTTAACGTCGGCAACACCAACGACGTCATCAATGCGGTGGCGGATTTTCGTGTCGATCTGGGGCTGATCGAAGGCCCCTGTCAGATGCCTGAGCTGATCACTCAGCCCTGGCTGGACGATGAGCTGGTGGTATTCGTTGCCCCCGAAAATCCGCTGGCGGGGCAGGTCGTTTCGCTCGAATCACTGGCGCGTGAACCGTGGATCTTACGTGAGCGCGGTTCGGGTACCCGCGAAGTGCTCGACCATTTGCTGTTACCGCAATTACCTGATTTCAATCTGGTGATGGAACTGGGTAATTCTGAAGCCATCAAGCACGCCGTCCGCCACGGGATTGGCATTAGCTGTCTCTCCCGGCGGGTGATTGCTGAGCAGCTGGCCAGCGGCTCGCTGGTGGAAATTCACCTGCCGGTCGCGCCGCTGGTACGCAAACTTTACCTTATACATCATCGTCAGAAACACATCTCCGGCGCGTTATCGCGTTTTTTAACGTACTGCCGTGAAGTTCAATAACGGTCTTTCGCTAATGATCCACGGCCTGTTATGAAGGTGTCTTATAACAGGTCGTTCCTGCTATTCAGAGCGGCAGGTTTTGCTACAATCCGCGCTTAAATTTCCACATGACGAGCGGATATAGGGAAAAAATGGCTCAACAACCTACAAAAAATGCGCAGGTGGCTCCCACACTGCGTCGCGAGCTGAAGGCACGTCACTTAACGATGATCGCCATCGGCGGTTCAATTGGTACGGGATTATTCGTTGCATCCGGTGCGACAGTTTCACAGGCAGGCCCGGGTGGCGCGCTGCTCTCATACGCATTAATCGGCATCATGGTGTACTTCCTGATGACCAGCCTCGGTGAACTGGCGGCGTTCATGCCGGTTTCCGGCTCATTCTCCACCTACGGTTCCCGCTATGTAGAAGAAGGCTTCGGTTTCGCACTGGGCTGGAACTACTGGTACAACTGGGCAGTCACCATCGCGGTTGACCTGGTTGCCTCACAACTGGTGATGAACTACTGGTTCCCTGACACACCGGGCTGGATCTGGAGCGCCTTGTTCCTCGGCCTGATTTTCCTCCTGAACTACATTTCTGTTCGCGGTTTCGGCGAAGCGGAATACTGGTTCTCGCTGATCAAAGTGGTCACTGTCATCATCTTTATCGCCGTGGGCGTACTGATGATCACCGGCATTATGCGCGGCGGCGAAACGGCTGGCTGGCATAACTGGGCTATCGGTGATGCGCCGTTTGCAGGCGGCTTTGCGTCGATGATAGGCGTGGCGATGATCGTCGGCTTCTCCTTCCAGGGCACCGAACTGATTGGCGTCGCGGCAGGTGAATCCGAAAACCCGGGCAAAAACATCCCGCGTGCGGTTCGTCAGGTATTCTGGCGTATCCTGCTGTTCTATATTCTGGCGATTCTGGTCATCAGCCTGATCATTCCTTATACCGATCCGAACCTGCTGCGTAACGAAGTCGGCGATATTTCGGTCAGCCCGTTCACGCTGGTGTTCCGTAATGCCGGTCTGCTGTCAGCGGCGGCGGTGATGAATGCGGTTATCCTGACCGCCGTGCTGTCTGCCGGTAACTCAGGGATGTACGCGTCTACCCGTATGCTGTTTACGCTGGCAAGCGAAGGCAAAGCACCGCGCATTTTCGCCAAACTGTCGAAAGGCGGTGTACCGCGTAACGCGCTGTATGCCACCACGATTGTGGCTGCGCTGTGCTTCCTGAGCTCAATGTTTGGTAATCAGACCGTTTACCTGTGGCTGCTGAACACGTCCGGTATGACCGGCTTTATTGCCTGGCTCGGCATTGCTATCAGCCATTACCGCTTCCGTCGTGGTTATGTGTCACAGGGGCGTGACCTGAAAAAACTGCCATACCTTTCGGGCTTCTTCCCGTTCGGTCCGGTGTTTGCCTTTGTGTTGTGTCTGATTATTACGCTGGGGCAGAACTATCAGGCATTCCTGAAAGACACCATCGACTGGTACGGCGTGGCCGCGACTTACATCGGCCTGCCGCTGTTCCTGATTATCTGGTTCGGCTACAAGCTGACCAAAGGCACCAAAGTGGTGAGATACAGCGAAATGGAATTCCCGGATCACGTCGATAAGTAACCGGCTGGGATTTTGAAATATTCATATCGTTAATTAGCGGAGCTCAGGCTCCGCTTTTTTACGTCTGCAATTCAGCAAAACAACGCGGACAACATCATGCTTTGTTACCGCTGCGTTTAACGTCTGAGTCTGATAGGTTTTGCAAAACACATTGATAATTATTATCATTTGTTCCCATTCTTTGGGAACAACACAACGTCTGTTCCCGCCATAAGTTTTTAACTTAATGAGATTGAAGCGAAAATGAGTGCAACAACCGAACCCGCCCTGGCGGTGAAAGGCAACGCCCCGGACGGCGTGATGGGGCGATACCAGAATATCGTACGCCGCCGTCTGTTAATCATGCTGGTCCTGGTGCTGGCGATCGTCGTCTCGCTGGTGATTGATTTCATTATGGGGCCGTCGGGGTTGTCGCTCGGTACGCTGTGGAAAACCCTGTTTGATGCGGCGGCAGCCGATCCGGGTACACGCGTGATTGTCTGGGATATTCGTTTGCCGTATGCGCTGATGGCGGTGGCAGTCGGTATGTCGCTCGGTCTTGCCGGTGCGGAAATGCAGACTATCCTCAACAACCCGCTCGCCAGTCCGTTCACACTCGGTGTTTCTTCTGCGGCGGCGTTTGGCGCAGCGCTGGCGATTGTGCTGGGTATCGGTATTCCGGGCATTCCCGACCAGTGGTTTATCTCTGCTAACGCCTTTATTTTTGCCTTACTGGCCGCGCTGATGCTGGATGGGATCACGCGCTGGACGCGTGTCGCCAGTTCCGGCGTAGTGCTGTTCGGTATCGCGCTGGTGTTTACCTTCAACGCACTGGTTTCTCTGATGCAGTTTATCGCCACCGAAGACACCTTACAGGGACTGGTCTTCTGGACAATGGGCAGTCTGGCGCGTGCGTCATGGGTGAAGCTGGGCGTGATGCTGCTGGCGTTCCTGGTTCTGTTGCCGTGGTCGATGATGAGCGCGTGGAAGCTGACGGCGCTGCGTCTGGGTGAAGATCGTGCGGTGAGTTTTGGTATCGACGTGCGCCGTTTGCGTCTCGGCACCTTGCTGCGTATCAGTATTCTTTCCGCGCTGGCAGTCGCATTTGTCGGCCCGATTGGATTTATCGGTCTGGTCGCGCCACACATCGCCCGTCTTATGTTTGGTGAAGATCACCGTTTCTACCTGCCAGCCAGTGCGCTGATTGGTGCGCTGGTGCTTTCAATGGCATCGGTGGCCTCAAAAAATCTGGTGCCGGGCGTCATTATTCCGGTGGGGATCGTCACCTCGCTGGTCGGCGTGCCGTTCTTCCTGAGTATTATTCTTCGTCACCGGGGGAACGTCTGATGTCCGCAATACCAGAAATGCAGCCACAAGATTTACTGAATGCGGCCACGCAGGGGCTGCAAATCCGCGATTTCAACGCTGGCTATCCGAAGCGCCATGTGATCCGCCATCTCAATGTGCCGATGCTACCGCGTGGAAAAATCACCGTGCTGCTCGGGCCAAACGGCAGCGGAAAATCGACGTTGCTGCGTTCCCTCGCCGGACTTAACCGCGCGGAAGGGCAGCTGTTTCTCGACGGGCACGATTTAATGCCGATGCCTTTTGCGCGCCGTGCGGAGCAGGTTGTTTACCTGCCGCAAACGCTGCCTGCGGGTGTGCATCTGCATGTGCTGGAATCCATCATCGTGGCGCAGCGTGCGTCTGGCGGGAAGGGCAAAGTCTCGGAAGGCACCGATAAAGTGATGACGTTGTTGCGTCAGCTGGGTATCGAGCATCTGGCTCTGAGTTATCTCGATCAGCTTTCCGGCGGTCAGAAACAGCTGGTCGGTTTGGCGCAATCCCTGATCCGCCAGCCTTCCTTACTGCTGCTCGACGAACCGCTCAGCGCGCTTGATCTTAACTATCAGTTCCACGTCATGGATCTGGTACGCAAAGAGACGCAGAAACGCAATATCGTCACCGTGGTAGTTGTGCATGACATCAATATCGCGCTGCGCCATGGCGACCGCGTGCTGATGCTTAAAGACGGTAATCTGATTGCCGATGGCGAACCGGAAGACGTGATCACCGCCGACAGTCTGGCGCGTGTTTACGGCGTCCGCGGACGGATTGAGCGCTGCTCGCAGGGGACACCGCAGATATTGATTGATGGATTAGTGGGGGACATCGGGTAAGCCACCCAAACTGGGCCCAATTCAAGGTCAACACCAACACCTTGGGTTGCCACCCAAACTGGCCTTAAGAGGCGCCTATCGCCGCGCCTCTTAAGAATCTCCGGCTCTTTTACTGCGCGCTACCGCTCGCTGGCTATGTTTCAGGTAGCACGGCGACAGGCTTGAAATCTTGCCGCTTTGCGGTTCCTTCACTCGGTCCTGGAGCCTCTGGTCTCCAGGCCGCTCCGTTCAGCAAGCTTTCTGAATCGCCCACACGATCTTAAATTCAAAACGAAATGGATTTATCTTTTAGATAAGTTGATTGGCGTGATCAAAAATAGCACCGAATGAACGGTTCGAGACCAGAGGCTCGAAACCTGAAATTCGGGAATCGCGCAGCGATGACATTTTGCGCCACTCACCAGGGCAACAGAACATGTCCGTCATACCCGCGACAGCGCGCAGTTAAAAAGCGCGGGAGTCCAGAGGGCGCGCGCTTACGCGTCCTCTGGGCCAGTTTGGGCGGCGAGCCCAAGGTGTTGCCCTCACTGCAAGTGAGAAATTTGTTAGCTTTCTAAAAGCCTACTTCCCGCTCCACGCCTTCAGATTCTGCTCCCGCGCATTCAATTTCTGCTCAGGCGTCAGCTTGTTGTAATCCTTCGCCAGACCACTTTCCCAGTCGCCGTAAAGCGGATTTGGCAGCACGATATATTGTGTGCCGAAGTGCTGATGGTTCTGATTCACAAAGGCACGGCGTTGTTCATTACCCTGATGATAGGTCGCAGAACCAAAGTCATTCAGGTTGTCGCCGATGTAAATCACCACGTGATAACCCGCGGCTTTAATCGAGTCGAAACGCGCTTGTTTGTTCGACGTGTCTGAACTTAACAGCATGGTTTTTTCATTCGCGCCGGTAAAGCCCAGGCGGTTCATGTTGTCGAGCGTCGCGGCGTATTCGCTGGTTTTACGGTTAGACACGTAGAACATCGTGCCGCCGTGTGTGTTGACATAGTTGGCAAATTCCACCGCGCCGGGCACGGCGGTAGCCTGACGCGCTGCTGTCCACTGGGACCAGGTTTTGCTGTCGAATGGCTTATTCGCTTTCACCTGCCACGCACTGTACGCGCTGTTATCGAGCATCGTTTCGTCGAGATCGACGACGACGGCTTTCTTCTGTCCGGCCAGCGGTTGTGCGTTATCAAACGCCATTTTCGCCGTGTTAAATGCCTGATACGCCAGCGCCTGATATTCGCCGGATTGCTGGAACCAGTTCAGCGCCATCACCGACTGATCGTTCAGTTTCTGTTGGGCGTCCGTTTTTTGCTGCGCGCAGCCGCTGAGGGCCAGCATGATTAAAGCACTGGTGGTGCAAAGCGAAATTTTATTCATGGGTTATCCCTGCTTGTTAAGAAAGATTCGCATTCATCAAAATCGTTAAAACTGTAGCAGATTCAGCGGGGTGTGGAAGCCGAAATGGCGATTTACGCGAGGTGTGCCGAAAAATAACACAAATAAAAAAGGCCGGAGGGTGAGTCCGGCCGAAGAATGTCAAGACAGAGAATAATGAGGTGGTAAAGCGCCTGTTTTTAGAACTAATTATCAGAACTGATAGACCAGACCAACGGCAGTAATGTCGTCGTTGTTCAGAGCCAGTTTATTATCGTCGGACAGCTGGTTGATTTTATAATCAACATAGGCAGACATGTTTTTGTTGAAATAATAGGTTGCTGCTACGTCAACATATTTAACCAGGTCTGCATCACCGATGTTTTCAATATCTTTTGCTTTAGTCTGGACATAACCCAGTGAAGGACGCAGGCCATTTTCGAACTGATATTGTGCAACGGCTTCGAAGGTCTGGGTTTTATTTGCAAAACCACTTCCTGCCGGTGCGCCTGCAATTCCGCCTGGCACGGTAATGGCCAGCATATTACGGGTTTCAGCATACATGGCGGCTAAATAAACGCCATTGTCGTCATATTTCATACCGCCAGTCCATGCGTCAGCTTTATCGCCTTTGCCGTAAGCGGAATTACTCTGCGCCGTGGTGCGGTCAGAAGACGCATATGCGCCGCCGAAGCTCACGCCGGTATCACCCAGTGCGTAAGTGGTAGACAGTGAATAGCCGTCGCCGTTGGCTGTGCTGCTGCCACGACCGTCATTTTCATTTTTGCCCTGATACTGAACAGCCACGTTCAGACCATCAACCAGGCCGAAGAAGCCGCGGTTACGGTACGTGGCCACGCCGTTGGTACGGCCAGTCATGAAGCGGTCAGCTTTGGTGTAACCGTCGCCGCCAAATTCAGGGAACATATCGGTCCAGGCTTCAACGTCGTACAGTGCGCCGTAGTTACGGCCATAGTCGAAGGAACCGTATTGACCAAATTTCAGACCGGCAAAGCCCAGACGGGTTTTGGTGCCGGTGGTGCTTGGCGTTTTGCTGTCAGATTCAGCATGGTTAGCCATGACGTTGTATTCCCACTGGCCGTAGCCGGTGATCAGGTCATTAATTTGGGTCTGGCCTTTAAAACCGAAACGCACGTAACTCTGGTCGCCATCACTGCCGGGAGCATCAGAGAAATAATGCAGACCTTTCACTTTTCCGTACAGGTCCAGTTTATTGCCGTCTTTATTATAAACTTCCGCTGCGTGTGCGCCTGATGCAATCAATAAACCAGGAATTAAAAGTGCCAGAATATTACGTTTCATGAATTTTACCCTGCATTCTTTATTAAAAGCTTTTCATAAAAGCTTTATATGAAGTCTTGTGGAAAGACGCTAATCATCATTTTTGCTGTGCATTCCGTATGGACTCGGATTTTTCTCAGCGAGAGTTTTTTACCGTATATTTGTGATCAATTTATGACAGTCAGAAATGAACTTTTTCTTTTTTTACACGTCCTCCTTTTTTTCTGCATAAATTTACACCACAGGAAATGCCCTTAACCAAGATTTCGGGCTGCGCCAGAAGCCGGTCTGTGGGACAATAGCCGGGACATTCCTGTCTCACTTCCAACAAAAAAGAGATGCATGGCGCTTTCCCCCGCAGTAAAAAATCAGATAAGCCAGTGGTACAAAGCCCTGCAACAGCAAATCCCGGATTTCATTTCCCGCGCTCCGCAACGTCAGATGATTGCTGAGGTGGCTAAAGCGTTCTCGGGGGATTCTGCACGGCATCTGGCCATCGAGGCGCCGACCGGCGTCGGGAAAACCTTGTCCTATCTCATTCCCGGCATTGCTGTCAGCCGTGAGGAAGAAAAACCGCTGATTGTCAGCACTGCAAACGTGGCGTTGCAGGATCAGATTTTCAGTAAGGATTTACCGCTGCTGAAAAAAATCATTCCTGATCTTAAATTTACCGGCGCTTTTGGTCGCGGGCGTTACGTTTGTCCGCGAAATCTGGCGGCGATGAGCAATGAAAACGCGCAGGGCGATCTGGGATTATTTCTTGGTGATGAACTGGCACCTTCCAGCGGCGAAGAACAGAAACTGTGTAAAACGCTGGAAACCGCGCTGTCACGCTACGAGTGGGATGGATTACGCGATCACTACCAGAAGACCATCGACGATCCGCTGTGGATCAAAATCAGCACAGATAAAGCCAACTGCCTCAGCCGTAACTGTCATTACTTTCGCGAATGCCCGTATTTTGTGGCGCGCAAAGAAATTGAAAGCGCAGATGTAGTAGTGACCAACCACGCGCTGGTGATGGCGGCGCTGGAATCCGAATCCGTGCTGCCACCGGCAAAAGACCTGCTGCTGGTGCTCGACGAAGGACATCATCTGCCGGAAGTGGCCCGCGATGCGCTGGAAGTTGACGCGGAAATCACCGCGATGTGGAACAACCTGCAACTCGATAATTTTGTCCGTCAGATTGAACAATGTCTGGCGCTGTTTACGCCGAAGAATCCGCCGCCGCTGACCAACGCCGAGCGTCTGCATAATCACTGCGCCGAAATGCGCGAACTGCTGCTGTCGATTGAACAGACCGTGGGACAGTATTTACCCCCGGATGAGCCGGAAGCCGAATACCGTTTCGAGCTGGGACTATTGCCGCCGGAGCTGACAGAGCAGTGCAGCCGCCTGTTTAAACTCACCGATGGTTTGCGCAGTCTGGCGGAATACATGGTGAATGACCTCAGCGAGAAGACCGGCAAACACGACATTATGCGTCTGCATCGCGCGATTTTGCACATGAGCCGGATGCAGGGCTATCTCGAAACCATGAGCAAACTGTGGCGGCTGGCGGCGCTGGATAAAGCGTCCAATGCGCCGATTGGCAAATGGGTGACGCGGACTTATTTCGATAACCAGACGCATCTGGTCTTCCATTGCGCGGGGATCCGCGTCAGCGAACAGCTGGAAAAAATGCTGTGGCGCAAAGTGCCGCATGTAGTGATTACCTCTGCGACGCTGCGCTCGCTGAACAGTTTCTCCCGCTTGCAGGAAATGACCGGCCTGACGGAAAAAGCCGGCGACCTTTTCGTCAGCCTGGATTCGCCGTTCAGTCATGTCACGCAGGGTAAACTGGTGATCCCGCAAATGACGCTGGAGCCGCTGATGGCGAATGAAGCCGCGCATTTGCAGGAAATGGCCGATTTCTTCCGCGCAGAACTGGCAAAAGGGCAGCACACCGGCCAGCTGGTGTTATTCGCCAGTAACCGTGCGTTGCAGCAATTTGTTTCTTTGCTGCCGGATTTACGCCTGATGCTGCTGGTGCAGGGCGATCAGCCCCGTTACCGGCTGGTCGAGGAGCACCGCAAGCGCGTCGCCGCGGGCACGACCAGCGTGCTGATCGGCCTGCAATCTTTCGCGGAAGGGCTGGATCTGAAAGGTGAATTGCTGACGCAGGTGCACATCCATAAAATTGCGTTTCCGCCGATCGACAGTCCGGTGATCCTGACCGAAGGCGAGTGGCTGAAAACGCTGAAGCGCTATCCGTTTGAAGTGCAGAGTTTACCGAGTGCGTCATTCAACCTGATCCAGCAGGTCGGGCGTCTGATCCGCAGCCATGAATGTACTGGCGAAATCGTGATTTATGACAAGCGTCTGCTGACCAAAAGCTACGGTTCGCGCCTGCTCGCGGCATTACCGGTGTTTCCCATTGAACAGCGTGAAATGCCAGCGCCCGGTTCGGTGAAACGCCCTGATATCCTGAAAACAGCGAAGAAAGATCCGGTTCGCCGTCGCGCCCGCCGGCGATAATTTTTCCTCAAGAAAAGTCATTACACAGAGAAGGTAACGCTACGATGGATTACACCAAACTCATCAAAGAAGTGGGGCGTGGAAAAAATCATGCCCGTGATTTGGATCGTGAGCAGTCGCTTGCGTTGTACCGCGAAATTCTGGCCGGTGAAGTGCCGGATTTACAGCTGGGTGCGTTGCTGATTGCGTTTCGTATCAAAGGCGAAGCGGAAGAAGAGATGCTCGGGTTTTATGCGGCGATGGAAGAGCGCGTTATGCGCCTGCAGGCACCTGTAAATCGTCCGCTGCCGGTGGTCATTCCGACCTATAACGGCGCGCGCAAACAGGCGAATCTGACGCCGTTGCTGGCGATGCTGCTCAGCCGTCTGGGTTTGCCGGTGGTGGTGCATGGCGTGGATGAAGATCCTACCCGCATCACCAGCGCGGAAATTTTCCGCGCATCAGGTATCGACGCTGCCCAAAATCAGCAACAGGCTCAGCAGCAGCTTGATGCCGGAAACGGCCCGGTCTTTGTGCCGGTTTCTGTTCTGTGCGCGCCGATCGAAAAGCAACTGGCACTGCGCTGGCAGATGGGCGTGCGCAACAGCAGCCATACGCTGGCGAAACTCATCACACCTTTCATCGGGCAGGATGCGTTGCGTTTATCCAGCGTTTCTCATCCCGAATATATTCAGCGCGTCTCCTCGTTTTTCCGCCAGATTGATGGCCGTGCATTGCTGACGCAAGGGACGGAAGGGGAAGTGTATGCCAATCCGTCACGTTTCCCGCAGACGCACTATATCGCCGGTGGTGAACTGAGTGTGCTGGCAGAAAAAGAAGAGTTTTTTGCCGCCGATGTGCCGTCGACCAAAGACGTCGACGCCACCGTTAACTACATTCAGGAATGCCTGAAGGGCGAACGCGCTGTCCCGCAGGCGATTCTGAATCAGCTGGCATGTTGTCTGGTGGCAGCAGAAGTGTGTGGCGACATGGCTGAGGCCAAAATGATTGTGGATCAGATTTTTTAAAAGCTGGGAATGAGCTCAGTTAGCTCCTCCCCCTGCGAAGGGGGAGGCGGGGAGGGGGTATTAAGGTCAAAACTATAGTCAATGCATACTTCAAAATTTTTAGTTTTTCTTTAATACCCCACCCCAACCCTCCCCTTCGCAGGGGAGGGAGCTTAAAAAACCATATTTATCATCGAGAAACTCACTCCATATACCTGTCTCATCTCCCCAAAATCTCCCTTACCCTGTTCAAATGTGTGGTTAAAGGCTAAAATAAAGGAACTACGAAATCTATTTACTGATTTCATTCGTTTTTTTATAAAGTTTTATGGAGATTTAAATATGGAAACGTTGCCAGCTTGCCCTACGTGTCAGTCCGAATTCACCTGGCAGGACGGTGAAATGCTTAACTGTCCTGAATGTGGACATGTCTGGTCAATGAGCGGTGAAAACAGCGCGGAGGATGACGTGCTGAAAGTGGTCGATGCCAACGGTAACCTGCTGGCGGATGGCGATTCTGTCACCGTAATCAAAGACCTGAAAGTGAAAGGCAGTTCTTCGATGCTGAAAATCGGGACCAAAGTGAAGGGTATCCGTCTGGTTGAAGGCGATCACAATATCGACTGCAAAATTGACGGTTTTGGTCAGATGAAACTCAAATCGGAGTTCGTGAAGAAAAACTGATTTCCGCACAATCCTGCCTGACATTCAAAAGCGGTTTTGCCATATCGACATAACCGCTTTGCGAACATACACTCAATGTAAAATCTCTTTAACATTCAGCAGAGAAGATTACATGAAACAGGCTCAGGACTATTTTAACGCCCTCAATCGCGATTACCTCAACGTGCATCAGAACAAAGAAAACTTGTTCTGGCAAAACTACATGGGCACCGGTGATGAAAATGTCTCGGACGCTTTCTCCGCTGCCGAAACTGCATACAAACGCTTTATCGCTGAGCCTTCCCGTCCGCAGGAAATTCGTGACGCCATCGCCAGTCTGGAAAAACACAGTGCCAGCGACGAGCGTGATGCGCTGCTCCACGGTCTGCGCGGCTGGCTGAATTTCTTCGACTGTAATGTGATTGAAGATCCCAAAGCTCAGGCGCTGATGGATGAAATCATTCAGGCCGAATCCGTGCTGTTTGGTAAGCGTAAGCAGTACCGCATGACCCACATCAACAGCAAAGGCGAGCGCGTCAGTGCCTCTCTCGGCGAACTGCTGACTAATCAGGCCAATAACGAAAATGAAGCTTACCGCCGCAGTTCCCAGAATGCGCTGCGCGACCTGGAAGACTGGCTGCTGCACAACGGACTGCCTGAACTGATCGGCCTGCGTAACCGTTTTGCCCGCCAGCTCGGTTACCGTAACTATTTCGACTATAAAGTGAATAAAACCGAGCGCATGTCGCCGGAACAGTTATTCGCTATCCTCGACCGGTTCGAAGAACGCACCCGCGAAAGCAACACGCGCAGCCTCAATGAACTGGTAGCGCGCGAAGGTGATGCCGCACTGCTGCCGTGGAATATCCGCTTCGCCAGCGCCGGTGACGTCACCCGTCAGCTCGATCCTTACTTCCCGTTTGCCGATTCCCTGCGCCGCTGGATTGACAGCTTCAAGCGCCTGAATATCGGTTTTAACGGCGCAGAAATGCAACTCGATTTACTGGTCCGCGAAGGCAAATACGAGAACGGATTTATGCACGGGCCGGTGCCGCCGTTCTATGACAACGGCAAATGGGTGCCTGCGGTGATTAACTTCACCAGTCTGGCAAAACCGGATCAGATTGGCAGCGGCGCGACTGGCCTGAACACCTTGTTCCATGAAGGAGGACATGCGGCACATTTCGCCAATATCCGCCAGAACGCACCGTGCTTCTCACAGGAATTCCCGCCGACGTCGATGGCGTATGCTGAAACGCAGTCCATGTTCTGCGACAGCCTCCTCGATGACGCTGACTGGCTGAAGCGTTATGCGAAAAATACCGCCGGTGAGCCGGTGCCGGACGAACTGATCCGCGCCAGTATCGAGGCCCGTCAGCCGATGCGTTCGTTCAATGAGCGCCACATTTTGCTGGTGCCGTATTTCGAGTGGCAGCTTTATCAGTGGCCGGATGAAAAACGCACGCCGGAAGCTATGACGGCGCTGGCGCGTGACGTTGAAACGCATATTCTTGGTGTGACCGGCAGCCCGCGTCCGACGCTGGCAATCCCGCATTTGCTTTCCATGGAGTCCGCCTGTTCTTATCAGGGCTATCTGCTGGCGATGATGGCCGTGGAACAGACCCGCGCCTTCTTCCTGAAACGCGATGGCTATCTGACCGACAATCCGGCTATCGGCCCGGATCTGGCGAAGCATTACTGGACGCCGGGTAACAGCGTCAGTCACGACGATACCTTGCGCAGCCTGACCGGCGAGGGGTTCAATCCCGATTATCTGGCGCAGGCCTGTAATCAGACGGTGGATGCGGCGTGGCAGGATGCACAGCAGACCATTGAACTGGCCTCAAAACGTGAGCAGCCCGCAGCCGATTTCGACCTGAATGTGCATATTCGCGTGGTGGATGGTGTCCGGATTTTAGCTGACAGCGCCGACGGTGATGACGCGATGTGCCAGGATTTTGCGGATTTCGTCGAGCAGAATTACAACCATAAATAGCCAGGTTACAAAATAATCCCTTTAATGAAAAAGCCACCGGCGGTGTAAATCGCACGGTGGCTTTTTTTTACAGTGAAGATCAGAACTCAGCGGGCGTCCGGGCGTATCAGGTCAAAGCGTAAATCTTCAGAAATGCCGTAGTAGGCGGAAGGGCCTCCGGCGCGTAATACCGGTTCGGCAAGCGCAGTCTGATAAATGCCGTCAATCAGCAGATGTGGCGCAATATGCACGGCAACCACTTCGCCCAGCACCAGCCAGGTATCGATATCGCCACCGGCGGCCGTTTTAAGCTGAATACACTGCGTCAGTTTGCACTCAAAGTTCACCGGACTTTCCAGCACGCGATCCGCCGCGACCCGCGTTCCCGCTTGCGGTGTCAGACCGGCGAAATCAAACTCATCCGCACCGTGTTCCAGCGAGGCCGAACTTTCATTCATTTTCACCGCCAGCGGTCGGGTGGTGAGATTCCAGACGAATTCGCCGGTTTCCACGATATTCGCCACGCTGTCTTTCCAGCCACTGCTGGCAAAACCAATGATCGGCGGACGGTAATTGAAACAGTTGAAGAAACTGTAAGGGGCCAGATTGCGCTCTCCGGCGGCATTACGGGAGGAAATCCAGCCAATCGGGCGCGGACCGACAATAGCGTTTAAGGGGTCATGGGGCAGGCCGTGGCCTTTGGCTGGTTCGTAGTAATAGCGTTCATCAGTGCTCATGATTTTCCTCAGCAAATAATTCATAAAGACTATGATTTGTACATTACCCGATTTAATCAGGTGCTGACCGTTTTTATGTGCCCGCGTCAGCCCGGATGCATCCGGCAGGCGGCGGCGCTTTGTGGTATCTTGTGCGCCATTGATGAATATCTAACGCCCCATCGCATATTTTATGCGTCGCGCACACCTCTCGGAGAGTCACTCAGGTGGAAAAAAAGAAAGTCTTCCCTCAGGAAAAAAGCGGTCTTCACCCGCGAAATCGTCATCGCAGCCGCTATGATTTCCCGGCCCTGATTGCCAGCAGCCCGGAACTGGCACCGTTTGTTGTCGAAAATAAATGGGGCGATTTGTCCGTTGATTTCGCCAACGCTCAGGCAGTTAAAGCCCTGAACCGTGCCTTGCTGCGCGATTGCTATCAGATTGAAAACTGGGATATTCCTGCCGATTACCTGTGCCCGCCAATTCCTGGGCGTGCGGATTATATTCACCATCTGGCTGATTTACTGGCAGGCAGCAACAACGGCAAGATCCCGCAGGGCAAAGACATTTCCGTGCTGGATATCGGTGTTGGCGCTAACTGTATTTATCCGATTATCGGTCTGCGTGAATATGGCTGGCGCTTTACCGCCAGTGAGATTGATGCGGTTTCTATGGCGGCGGCCAAGAAAATTGTCGCGACCAATCCGCTGCTGACCAATCAGGTGCGTTTCCGTTTACAGGCTAAACCGCAGCGTATTCTCGACACCATTATCCGTCATGATGAGCGTTATGACGCGGTGCTGTGTAATCCGCCATTCCATGCTTCGGCGGCAGATGCGGCGTCTGGCAGTCAGCGTAAACGTCAGAATCTCGGTCTGGATCGTCGCGCCGGTACCGCAGAACTGAACTTTGGCGGCCAGCACAACGAATTATGGTGTGAAGGCGGTGAAGAAGCGTTTGTGGTTCGCATGGCCGAAGAGAGCGCCGGTAAAGCGCAGAACTGTTTCTGGTACACGGTGCTGGTTTCTAAAAAAACGACATTGCCGTTACTGTATGACGCGCTGAGTGAAGAGGGTGCGACGGATGTCCGCACTGTCGAAATGGTTCACGGTAACAAGATCAGCCGTTTCGTGGCCTGGACATTCCTGACGCCTTCACAGCAAAAAAGCTGGGCAATCAAACGCTGGTCAGTTTGATCACGATGTGAACTGCCCTGATTTCAGCCTGTTCATCTGACGGTGAACAGGCTGTAAAAAATACTCCCGCGCCCCCCTTTCTTTTTCAGTGGAATAAATTATGCTTAATTCACTATAAGAAAATTGATTAATTAACAAAGTAATGATTTTGCGCGTGACTTTATTTTTCACCGCATAATGTTTTGACTGCCTGAGCAACCTTCCTGCCACCCACCCAGGGGCCAGACTATTTTTCGCTATTTATTAGTGACCTTACTAATAACCTGCGGGAATTAGCACGTGTTTATTTCAATTAATTGCGTTCGCGCATTAATTCACGTTATCAGCCACAGGGTGTCTGTCCTATGCAATTATTTTCTCATCAGTTTAGTACGGCATGGCGTGATAAATTCGCTGCAATTCAGCAGGCAGTTCCTATGATCGCTTTTACGCCAGAAGGCGTGGTGCTTGAGGTCAACGATCTGTTTCTGAGCAGCATGGGGTACAACAGGAATGAGGTAATGGGTCAGCCACACCGGATTTTCTGTACGCCGGAGTTTGTTGCCAGCGATGCGTATCGTTTGCACTGGGAAGCATTGCGGCAGGGAAAGTCGGTCAGCGGCAATATTAAACGCGTCCAGAAAAACGGAAGCTTAATCTGGCTGGAAGCAACGTACATACCTGTCAAAAATAAACAAGGCAAAGTCACTGAGATAATTAAAATTGCCAGTGATGTCTCCGAAAGAATTAATGAATCTCACGAACACCAGGGAATTCTTCAGGCGCTGGAACGTTCAATGGCGCTGATTACCTTTACCCCAGACGGTCATGTAATTTCTGCAAACAATAACTTCCTGAAAGTCATGGGTTATTCTCTGCAGCAAATTAAGGGTCATCCCCATTCGATGTTTTGTCTAGCGCAATACCGCGATTCGCACGATTACCGCAATCACTGGCAACGTCTCAGAAACGGCGAGTTTATTCTCGGGCGCTTCGAGCGTATGAATGGCCGGGGTCAGGCAATCTGGCTGGAGGCGAGTTATAACCCGGTGATCGACGACGACGGCAAAGTGATAAAAATTGTCAAAATCGCCCAGGACATTACCAGTCAGATGGCGCAGCAGCGCCAGCAGGAAAGCATGATGACGCATGTGCATGAGCTTTCCCTGACCACGGATAAAACGGCGGCTGAGGGTGTCACCATCGTGCAGAAAGCGGTGGAAGATATGCAGGAAGTGGAAGCGCTGGCGCGCCGGACCTCTGAGATTATCGGGCAGCTGGGGCAGACATCCGAACGCATTGGCGAAATGGTGGATACCATCCGCAGGATTTCATCCCAGACCAATCTGCTGGCCATCAACGCAACGATTGAAGCGGCGCACGCCGGAGAACAGGGCAGGGGATTCGCCGTGGTCGCCGGAGAAGTCCGCTCACTGGCCGATCAGTCCCGCAAGGCCGCTGTCGAAATTGACCAGCTTACGCAAAGCATCCGCGATGGTGTAATGGCGGCGATTGATGGCATGGGGAATTGCGTCAACCGCGCCGGTGGTGGTGTGGCGCTGAGCCGCAATGCGGGTGATGTGATCAATCAGGTGAACCTGGGGATGCAGGATCTGGTGCGGATGATGGCGGAGTTTTCCGTTATCACGGGGGATCAGGGGCAGACGAGGCATTAGTGGCACGGGGGCCGCTGCAACGAGGCGGCCAATGGATAAGTGAATTTCACTCGCCGTGAGGGCTGGAGCGAGAAAATTTCGGTTTCTCAAGTGCGATGATCACTCAACGCGCTGCGCCGAAACCGCCCAAGAGAGGGAAGTGCTTTCCCTCTCTTGGATCTCTCCCCGCTTTTTTACTCCGCGCTATCGCTGGCTGGCTATGTTCCAGTTATCACAGCGACAGGCGCGAAATCTTGCCGCTTCGCGGTGCCTTCTCTCGGTCTTCGAGCCATAAGTCTCGAAGCCGCTCCGTTCAGCAAGTTTTCTGAAAGCGCCCGCACGATCTTAAATTCAAAAACGGGATGGATTCATCTTTTAGAAAAGTTGATTGGCGTGATTAAAAATGGCACCGAATGAATGGTTCGAGACCCGAGGCTCGAAACCTGAAATGAGGGAATCGCGGAGCGATGACATTTTGCGCCACTTGCCGAGGCAACAGAACATGTCCGTCGTTCCAGCGGCAGGGCGGAGTAAAAAGCGAGGGGAAATCCAAAAGGGGAAAAGCACTTTCCCCTTTTGGGCGGTTTCGGCGCGAGAGGCCGCGCGATCACCGCACTTAAAAAACCGAAATATTCTCGATCAAGCCCTCACCGCACTTAAAAAACCGAAATATTCTCAGTCAAGCCCCCACGGCGAGTGAAGAAACCGAAATTTTCACAATTCAGCCCTAACCGGTAAGGTGCCCCCACCGCCAGCATCTCCTTCATCTTTATATATCTGCACTGCCTGTCTCGGCATCACCATGCCCGCTTTCTCGAAGTGAATTTTCACCAGTCTGTCCAGCGCGTATTGCACCGTCCATTGCTCCAGCGCTCTGGTGCGTACCAGTACGCGGATAGTGAAGAACTGATCTCCTAATCCCACGACGCCCTGGAAGGTCGGTTCGCCGAGCAGCAGTGGTTTGATTTTCTCATCCTGCTGCAACTCTTCTACCGCCTGACGCAGTACGTCGTTGGCCTTATCCACGTCTTCATCGCGGCTGACGTTATAGCTGGCGCGGTACACGCCGAACTCGCGCTCGTAGTTGGAGAGGGTGGTGATGGAAGAATAAGGCACGATGTGGAACACGCCGTAAATATCGCGCAGGCCAATTGAGCGGATGGTCATGCTTTCGACCGTGCCGGTGATCCCCATCACGGTGACGTATTCGCCGGTGTTCATACCGTTTTCAAACTGGATGAAGATCCCGGTGATGACGTCTTTGACCAGCGTTTGCGCACCGAAGCTGACTGCCAGACCCAGCGCACCGGCACCGGCGAGCAGAGGCGCAATATTCAGCCCGATTTGCGAGAGCATGATCATCACGGTGATGGTGCAGATCACGATAGCGAGCACGTTGCGGAACAGCGTCAGCAATGTCCGCTCGCGGGCACTTGGTCGTGCGCCGTTAGTCAGCTCCTGCCCCAGACGGTGTTCAATCATGCTGGCCAGCAACGTCCAGCCGACAATCGCAAAGCACAAGATAAACAGGATATGCCCCAGCCCGCTGATCACCTTCTCGCCGCTTTCGGTCATGAACCATTTATTGAGATTGAAGATGTGCCAGGCATCGAGCAGGAACAAGGTCACGCTGAGCACCACCAGCACGCGGATAATTTTCAGTCCTGCCGGAATGTACGAGTTGATGCGTTTTTGCAACAGCGGATAGCGGCGGTTTACGTCATCAGGCAAGGTAATGCGGCGGCTGATCCAGCGGGAAAGCAGGCCGGAAATCAGGGCGCCGAGCGCAATGACCACCAGACTTTTCACCGTTGCGGTCATCATAAACCGCAGGCTGCCGGCAAAATCAAACTGTGACAGGAAAAACAGCACCACGAAATAACTCACCGCGAGCAGATGCCAGACGTGTCCGAGGGCGCGCAGGATCACGCTGAAAAACGCCATCGAGCGTTCGGCCAGCAGATTGAATTCGCGGTGGATCGTGCGCCGGTTATGCAGTATCAGCCAGCTGGCATAGATCGTCAGCCCCAGCATCACCACAAAATTAACCACGGCGGCGGTGGTGTAGTTGATTTGCGTTGCCACTACCGGCACGCCGACCATCAGCGCATAACCAATCAGGCCGCTGACCCAGGCCAGGCGGGTATTCCAGTAACGGGCGGTCATGTCAGTCAGCGGGAACGGGCGAAGATAGCTGAAGCCGGGCGCAAAGATCAGTCGCAATACGGCTTTGAAGAATTCAATGACCGCAAAGGCGCTGAGGAACAAGGCCTGCTGACGCGCAATCAGCGCGCTGCCGCCGTTCATATATTGCGTGAACAGATTTCCTGCGGCGACGGTCAGCAGCAAAATAATCAAATCGATGACGAATGCACCCAGAATACTGGCGGGCAGCTGATACCAGTGCGCCTGTTTAAGCCGCGCGTTATTTCCCCAGCGACCAAGACGCACATACAGCGGACCCACCAGCTTACGGATCAGATGAAACAGCGCAAAGGTCACGGCAACGGTGAGCAGGAAATACCCCAGCGCCGTAAAAAAGCGGTCAGCGCGAAAGCTATGCTGCGGGCCGGAATCGATAGTGTCTTTGAGTTTTTCTACGCGCTGTCTGAGCTGCGCGACGGTACTTTGCGTGGTATCGACCAGTTCGTCGATCAGGGAAAGCTGTTCCGGCTTAGGTTCGCTCTTTTCAGCGGCGGGAGCCGGTTCTGCCGTTTGAGTTTTGGCGGCTTCACGCAGATGTGAAATTAATTCAGCCCGGGCCTTATCATCCTGAAGTATATCGGCCAGCGCGGTGTATGAGGCTTTTTGCTGATCGGCACCGGCAGGTTGTTCTGCCGCGTGACTGAAAGCGCTGAACAGGGCCAGCGTGATGAACAGCAAGGTGGAAAATACGTGTGTCTGGATGCGGTGAGCCAACGGAGTCCTGTCGTTATGCGGCATTGTTCCTCTCTCAAAAATAGCAATTAATCGGCGTAAAGCTGCCTAAGGGTAAAGCATAAGTGGCCGTATTGTAGATAATTTGTGGCAAAAAGTTGTGGGGTGACGTGCCATAAGCGGGTGAGTGGGACACAAACCTGAAGGGTAAATCTGAAAAACTCCCTCCCCTGCGAAGGGGAGGGTTGGGGTGGGGTATTAAGGTCAAATCAAGGTGTTAGAGTTTTCTCCGACAAGGTGTTAACCCTTAAAACCCCCTCCCTGCCTCCCCCTTCGCAGGGGGAGGAGAAGGGCAGCATCACGCTCAGGAAACGTGTTGCAGGAACTCGCGCAGACGTTCGCTTGGCGGGTTGTTCACCAGTTCAGACGGTTTACCGTCTTCGGCGATACGACCTTTGTCGATGAAGATCAGACGTGAAGCCACTTTCTCGGCAAAGCCGACTTCGTGAGTCACGATAACCATCGTCATGCCTTCTTCTGCCAGCTGCTTCATTACCGTCAGCACTTCGTGACGCAGTTCCGGATCCAGCGCAGAGGTTGGCTCATCAAACAGCATCAGTTTTGGTTTAACCGCCAGCGCACGGGCGATGGCCACGCGTTGCTGCTGTCCACCGGAAAGCTCTGACGGATAGTGATTACCGCGCTCGGAAAGACCGACTTTTGCCAGCAGCTCTTTCGCCAGTTTATTGGCTTCTTCCTTCGACGCGCCACGCACACGGATCGGGCCGAACGCCACGTTTTCCAGTGCGGTCATGTGAGGGAACAGATAAAACTGCTGGAATACCATGCCCGCTTCCTGGCGGATCAGGCGTTCGTCGACTTTCGGGTCATTCACTTTCAGGCCATCAACAATCAGCTCGCCGGAGGTAATTTCTTCCAGCTTGTTGATGCAACGCAGCAATGTGGATTTACCCGAGCCGGATGGCCCGATGATAACCACGACTTCACCCTGAGAAATGTTCAGATCGATGTCGTGGAGCACCTGGGTTTTACCAAAGTGTTTTGAGACGTTCTTGAATTCAATCATATAATTTTCAGTTTGCGTTCTAAGCGGCGCAGAACAAAGCTCAGAGCCAGCGTGATGATCAGATAGATAACAGCAACCGCACTCCAGATTTCCATGGCGCGGAAGTTGCCGGCGATGATTTCCTGTCCCTGACGGGTCAGTTCGGCGACACCGATAACGATAAACAGTGAGGTGTCTTTGATGCTGACGATCCACTGGTTACCCAGCGGTGGCAACATGCGGCGCAGCGCCAGCGGCATGATGATGTAGCGCAGCGTCGCACGGCGCGACAGACCCAGCGCCAGACCCGCTTCACGGAATCCGTTGTGAATCGACAACACCGCGCCACGCGTAATTTCAGCGATATAAGCACCGGAGTTGATGATGATGGTCACCACCGCCGCGCTGAACGGGTCGATACGCAGATCGGGAACCATCATCGGCAGTGCGAAATAAATGAACATTACCTGTACGACAATAGGCGTACCGCGGATGAGCTCGATAAAGACCAGTGCGACGTTGCTGCTAAACCAGCCACCAAACGCGCGGGCAAAACCCGCAATCACACCAATAATCAGACCGCCAACCAGACCGAGGACCGAAATCCACAATGTCATTTTAGCGCCTTCGAGCAGGATAGGCAGAGCGGGCCAAATTACGCTCCAGTCAAACTGCATGGATTATCTCCTGGTAAAACAACAAACTGCGCCTGTGCAGATTTGCATCTGACAGGCGCTTCTTCTCAAGTGCTCTTTCTTAAAAAAGGAACGACTTAAATTAAAAACAGCTTATTTAGGTTCGGTATCAAACCATTTTTTGTAGATTGCTGCGTAAGTACCATTCTCTTTGATGGTTTTCAGCGCGGCGTTGGCTTTCTCACGCAGGTCACTGCCTTGCGGGAACGCGATACCGTATTGCTGGCCAGCCAGTGAATCGCCGACCGCTTTGAACTGACCTTTACCGGCAGTTTTGATGAAGTACAGAATGTTTGGCGTGTCGTGCATGACCGCATCAGCACGGCCCGTGCCCAGTTCCATGTAAGCGCTGTCGATGTTCGGGAACTGACGCAGATCTTTGGTCTGCACGTTGGCTTTCATGTAATCAACGGAGCTGGTGCCGCTTTTCACTGCAACAGTTTTGCCTTTCAGGTCAGCAACGCTTTTGATGGCGTCGTTATTGCTCTTAACCATTACCATCAGGCCGCTGTTGTAGTAGCCGTCAGAGAAGTCGATGGCTTTTTTACGCTCAGGGGTGATGGTAATACCGGCCAGTGCCAGGTCGATGTTGTGTGTTTGCAGGGCAGGAATGATGCCGCCGAAATCCATTGGTTTCAGTTCATAAGAGACTTTCATCTCTTTGGCGACCGCGTCCCAGAGGTCAATGTCGAAGCCGACGTACTTGTCGCCTTGTTTGAATTCAAACGGTACAAACGCAGTGTCGGTAGCTACGATCAGTTTTTTGTCTGCTGCGTGGGAGCTAACGGCAAAGGCCAGAGTCAACGCGGCCAGGGAAACTTTTAACAGTGACTTCATCAGTGAATTTCCTTTGTACATATTATGGGAACGGCATTGGGTTACGGCGCTTTAATGCAAAATTTATGCCAGAATTTATGCGAGACTTTATGCATATTAAAATTCAATAGGTTATCGCGCTGCTGAACCGATCAAGCGGCATTTTTATGAACCAAAGCACCATAATGGTGCGTTGTTACATGTTGAAATGTTCTTTGATGGTGCATGGCTTCATCATTAACCAGATGTTGTATTTTAAACAATCATTAATTAACAATTGTGCTGCTCAAATGATAACTCGCTCTAACTTTATTAGAACCTGAGCAAAACCAGTGCTCAGTTTTGAAGCAGATGTTAAGAAGGGAAGGGCGAAATTCAGGCCGGAATTCGCCCAGGGTGAACCAAAATGGTGCAACCGGTCATAAGGAAAAATGCTAGCGCAACTGACTGTCTTTGCTGCCGCGCCGGTTGTATCCGGCATGATCCTGCTGTTTTTTGTCTATCTCTGCCTGACATTTCACACAATATTGCACGCCCTGCAGCGCTTCCCGGCGTGCTTCAGGAATGGGGTCACCGCACTCCTTACAATAATGCGCACTTTCGCCATGGCCAAGCGACTGACGCGCTCGTTCTACTGCGTCGTTCACTGTGGAATCAATCTGATCTTGTACCGCGCCATCTTGCGCCCATCCGCTTGCCATAATGGCCTCCTCGAAACATTAATTTAAATCACTCATTTGAAACATTTATTCACGGCTAAATTTCTATTGGTTAATAATAGGCTGCTTATAGTGCTAATTCGCTATGATTAATTGTGCTAGCTAAGTGTAAATGGTTATAAAACAGGGGGTTGATAATTTTTATTTGTCACAACAACATAGCGAAATGTCATAAATTCCTAGGACAAGTCTGATAGAGTTTGTGTTATTTCGTGCCCTATGTTAAAAAACGCGTGAATTGAATGAATGTGTTTCGGTTATCAATAACCCATGTGAATCTGTTTCATTTTTCGCGTGTTTGTAAGTTCATATTTTGCTCGCGAGCCTCTGCATCGTTC
Source organism: Rahnella sp. ATs2 (assembly GCF_051851855.1). NCBI lineage: Bacteria > Pseudomonadati > Pseudomonadota > Gammaproteobacteria > Enterobacterales > Yersiniaceae > Rahnella > Rahnella sp. ATs2. The sequence continues at coordinate 228,129 of NZ_JBLYPL010000006.1, forward strand.
AGGTTCTCGCTTTTCTCATTCAATTCCCTCCAGCTGCCAGGCAGCGTCGACCGGCCAGACCAGGAAATGGAATTCGTCTCCGTGCATTTACTTGATCGGCTAACCAAAATAAATAACCACTCTTAAGTGTAGTCGCTGAGTGAGTTTTATCCCGGAAGGGTATTCAGGGTATTAAAGTGGCAGATAATCAGGTAGTTGGAAGCGCTGGTCTTGTATCACTACAGCCCGGTCTGATTGATTCGGTGCGCAGTACGCTTTCTGAACAGGCTGACGCCTTACACCGTCTTTCTTCACACCTCGACAGCGTTCAGTACCAGAAGGCGCTGAAGCTGATTGTTGAATGCAAAGGCCACGTGATCCTCTCCGGAATGGGAAAATCCGGACATGTCGGGCGCAAAATTTCTGCGACGCTGGCCTCAACCGGAACCCCCAGTTTCTTTATTCATCCTGCAGAAGCCTTCCACGGCGATCTGGGGATGATTACACCGTATGACCTGCTGATCCTGATTTCAGCCAGCGGGGAAACCGACGAAATTCTTAAGCTTATCCCTTCATTACGTCAGTTTGGTAACCGCATTATTGCGATCACCAATCACAGCGAATCGACGCTGGCAAAACATGCTGATGCGACGCTTGAACTGATGATGGAAAGCGAAAGCTGTCCGAATAATCTGGCACCGACGACATCGACCACGCTCACCATGGCGATCGGTGATGCGCTGGCGGTGGCACTTATCCATCAGCGTAAATTCCTGCCGACAGATTTTGCCCGTTACCATCCGGGCGGCTCGCTGGGGCGTCGTTTGCTGACCCGCGTTTCCGACGTGATGCAGGCAAATGTGCCGACCATTACCGAAGACACGGAGTTCCGCCAGGTTATCTCGGCGATCACCTGCGGTTGTCAGGGCATGGTGGCGGTAAATGATGCGCAGAACCAGCTGGCCGGCATCATTACCGATGGCGATTTACGTCGTTATATGGAAAAGAATGCGCAGCTCGACAGCGCGTGTGCCAGAGACATGATGACCCGTTCGCCGCTGACCTTACCGGCTGACATGATGATTACGGATGCTGAAATGCTGATGCAAAAGCACCGCGTTTCGGTGTTGCTGGTGACGGATAAAGAAAAGAACGTCGCAGGCCTGGTTCGTATCTTCGACTGACGATAAAGCACGATTAAACTCTTTGCGCACCGTGAACCTTACGCGAGGGAAATGAGGTTTTCACGGTACTTTTAATAAAGCACGACACTAAAAACGTGCTGTTTGTCATGATGATAATAAATGTTTATTGAAAAATTGAAGTCCGCATGGCCGGGGGAACACATTGCCCGGGTTCGTCGATCTCCTCATCTTAATATGGCCACGCTGAACCGCAATCTGGGCAAAATTGTGATCGGCCTGCCGATGGCGTTGCTGATCATCTATCTGGTGATCTTCAGCCGTCCGCGCTATCTCAGCGAATCTACCGTCGCCATCAAAAGCTCTAACGACATCAGCGGTTCCAGCCTGAACGTTGGCCTCTTGCTGGGCGCAGGGAATCCCAGCACCGCTCAGGACGCTATGTATTTAAAAGAATACATCAACTCGCCTGACATGCTGGCCGTTCTGGATAAGCAACTCGATTTCCGTTCCGTTTTCGGTAAAAGCGGTCTGGATTTTCTGTATCACCTGCCAAAAGATGCGAGCAGTGAGCAGTTCCTGAATTACTACCGCGACCGGATTGCCGTCACGTATGACGATAAATCGGGCATGCTGACCATCGGCACGCAGGGTTTTACCCCGGAATTTGCCGAGCAGTTCAACCAGGCCGTTCTCAAAGAATCCGAACGTTTCATCAACGAAATCACGCATAAAATTGCCCGTGATCAGCAGGCTTTTGCTGAAAACGAAATGCGTGAAGCCCGCGCCCGTCTGGATGAAAGCAAAACCCAGCTGCTGGCATATCAGAACCACAACAATATTCTCGATCCGCAGGCTCAGGCGATTGCAGCGACCACGCTGGTGAATACGCTGATGGGGCAAAAAATCCAGATGGAAGCGGAACTGCGCAATCTGCTGACCTACCTGCGCGATGATGCGCCGCAGGTGATCAGCGCGCAGAACGCCATTACCTCTCTGGGTAAGCAGATTGATCAGGAAAAAAGCAAAATCACCGCGCCGGATGGCCATCAGCTGAACAGCATGGCGGTGGATTTCGACAGCATTAAATCGAAAGTCGAGTTTGATACTGAACTCTACAAACTCACGCTGACATCGGTGGAGAAAACCCGTGTTGAAGCGGCACGAAAACTGAAGGTGCTCTCGGTGATCAGCTCACCGCAGCTCCCGCAAGAAACCACGTTCCCGAATATCCCTTATATGATCGCAAGCTGGCTGCTGGTGTGCTGCCTGTTATTCGGAACGATTAAATTATTGCTGGCCGTTATCGATGACCATAAAGATTGATGTGGTTTGTACCGCTATCCCTTTTTGCCTGAAGAATCGCACACAGAGCTTTTTATGAAATTATTGAAGTCCGTTTTAATTTTGCTGGCCTGCCAGCTTACCCAGGCAAATGCCATCGGGATCAACGCCGATCCGAACATGACCGGCGCCGCGCCGCTGCCGACTTTTCTAACCGGGCAGACGCAGCAGACCGGTTCTGATACCGGTTTTGATGATTCGCCACCGCCTCCGGTACCTGCGGTCATGAGCCGTATGTTCGGTGCACAGTTATTTACCGGCAGCGCGGCGGCTGATAACGCGGCGAGCATCGGATTCAACCCGAATTACATTGTCGGCCTGGGCGATCAGGTTCAAATCCGTTTGTGGGGCGCGTTCAATTTTGACGGCGCGCTGACCGTTGATCCGAAAGGTAATATCTTCCTGCCGAACGTCGGGCCGCTGAGAGTCGCCGGTGTGTCTAACAGCCAGCTGAACAGCGTGATCACCACCAAAGTGAAACAGGTTTATCAGGCTAACGTGAACGTATATGCCTCACTGCTTCAGGCGCAGCCGGTGAAAGTGTTTGTCACCGGTTATGTCACCAATCCTGGCCTGTACGGTGGCGTGGCGTCTGACTCACTGCTTTCTTACCTGAGCAAAGCCGGTGGCGTGGATACCGAGCGCGGCAGCTATGTCGACATCGTGGTGAAACATAACGACCGCGTGCGTTCGCGCATCAATCTGTACGATTTCCTGCTCAACGGTGACCTGCGCCTGTCGCAGTTCTCTGATGGCGATACCATCGTGGTCGGACCGCGTCAGCACACGTTCAGCGTGGAAGGCGATGTCTTCAACAGCTACGACTTTGAATTCCGCGACAGCACTATTCCGGTCAGCGAAGCCCTGAGCTGGGCGCGTCCGAAACCGGGCGCGACGCACATGACCATTATCCGCCAGCAGGGCAGCATGAAACGCAGCGAGTATTATCCGCTGGGCTCCGCGCCGGGTCGCTCATTGCAGGATGGCGACAAACTGATTGTCAGCTCTGACCGTTACGCGGGCACCATTCAGGTGCGCATCGAAGGCGCGCATTCCGGTGAACACGCCGTCGTGCTGCCGTATGGCGCCACCATGAGCCAGCTGCTGCCGAAAATCCGCACCAACTCTATGTCGCAGATTAACTCCATCCAGCTTTATCGCCGTTCTGTCGCACTGCGTCAGAAAGAGATGCTGGATCTGACGTTGCAGAAACTGGAAGAAGCGTCTCTGTCCGCACAATCCTCGACGCAGGAAGAAGGGCGTCTGCGTGCGCAGGAAGCCCAGCTCGTCAGCCGTTTCGTGGCGAAAGCCCGTCAGGTGGTGCCGAAAGGTGAAGTGGTGCTGAGCGAAACAAACCTGAATCAGGTGATCCTCGAAGACGGCGACGTCATCAATATTCCTGAGAAAACCTCACTGGTCATGATCCACGGCGAAGTGCTGTTCCCGAATGCGGTGAGCTGGCAGAAAGGTCTGAGCCCGGATGATTACATCGACAAAGTCGGCGGTTACACGCAGAAAGCGGGTAACTCGAAAGTCATCCTGATTAAACAGAACGGCGAAGCGATTAACGCAGAAGACGTGAAAACGCTGCAACCTGGCGATGAGCTGATGGTGCTGCCGAAATACGAATCGAAGAACATCGAAGTCACACGCGGTATTTCAACGATCCTGTATCAGCTGGCCGTTGCCGCGAAAGTGGTTCTGACAATTTAATGATTGGGATCTTTTCTGCGGGAATTCAGCGCATCCCGCATCTGGATGAGTTTCTCGGTCAGCCGTGCCGCAAGCTTTCTCTGCTGCGGCCGGTGCCGGAAGACATCACGCAGATTGCCGTGTGGGGATACCGGCCAACCGGTGATAAAGCCGTCGCACTGGCCGCAAAATCAGGCCTGCCGGTATTGCGCCTCGAGGACGGATTTATCCGTTCTCTGGAGCTGGGCGTCAGTGGCGCTGCCCCGCTTTCCATGGTGCTGGATACGGAGGGCATGTATTACGACGCCTCGCAGCCCAGCACGCTTGAGCGGCTGATCCACCAGCGGGAAGAGAACCAGCCGCTGCATGATGCCGCACGTCAGGCCATGCAGATGATTGTTGACGGTGACCTGTCGAAATACAACCAGGCACCGGCGTGTACGCTGACCCGTCCGGAACAGGGCGCGGTGCTGGTGGTCGATCAGACCTTCGGCGATATGGCGGTGGTTTACGGCAATGCCGGCGCTGAACAGTTTGATGACATGCTGCGGTCGGCGATAGCTGACAATCCGCAGTCTGAGATTTGGGTGAAGATCCACCCGGACGTTTTGCACGGTAAGAAAGCGGGCTATTTCACGCAGATTACCAGACTGGCGCAACAGGAGCCGCGGATCAAACTGCTGGCGGAAAACGTCAGTCCGCAATCTTTGCTGCGTCTGGTCGATCGCGTGTATGTGGTGACGTCCAATTATGGCTTTGAGGCGTTGATCGCAGGAAAACCGGTCAGCGTGTTTGGTCAGCCGTGGTATGCGGGCTGGGGATTAACGGACGACCGTCATGCTCAGTCTGAACCGCTTCGTGCGCGGCGTGGCACAGCCAGTCTGGAAGATTTGTTTAGCGCTGCCTGTTTGCGTTACAGCCGGTACATCAATCCGGTCAGCGGTAAGAATGGCACGTTATTTGATGTACTTAGCTGGCTTTCGATGCAACGACGTCATCACCAGCAGCGGGCAGGACGCTTATGGTCGCCGGGGCTGACGTTGTGGAAGCGCAGCATTCTGGCGCCGTTTCTGCGAACCAGAAGCAACAAAGTGAATTTCAGTAAACGCTATGCCGGTGAAAGCGCCTGCGTGGTGTGGGGGATCAAAGGCGAATCACGCTGGGGTGCGCAGACCGCGCAACAGCAGATCCCGCAATGGCGTATGGAAGATGGATTTCTGCGCTCGGCCGGTCTGGGTTCTGACCTGCATCCGCCGCTGTCGCTGGTGCTGGATAAATCGGGCATTTATTACGATGCCACGCGACCGAGCGACCTTGAGCACTTGCTGAACCACAGTCAGCTGACGGCATTTCAGCAACAACGTGCCGCCGCGCTGCGTCAGCGTCTGGTCGCCAGTAAAGTCAGTAAATATAACCTCGGCGCTGCGTTTACCTTGCCAGCCGACGCCGCGGGTAAAACGGTGATTCTGGTGCCGGGACAGGTGGAAGACGACGCGTCGATCCTGACGGGAACGATGTCGATTTGCACCAACAGTGATTTGCTGCGCACGGTGCGTGAGCGTAATCCCGACGCCTACATTATTTATAAGCCTCACCCGGATGTTCTGGTGGGCAACCGGCAGGGCAATATTCCTGCGGAAGATGTCATCCGCTGGGCAAACAGTCAGGCGCTGGACGCTGACATTATTCAGTGTATCCAGGCTGCTGATGAGCTGCATACCCTGACCTCGTTGTCGGGATTTGAAGCCTTATTACATGGCAAAAAAGTGGCGTGTTACGGCATGCCGTTTTATGCCGGATGGGGGCTGACGCAGGATGAGCATGAATGTTCACGCCGGCTGCGCAGCCTCAGTGTAGACGACGTGGTTTACCAGGCGCTGATCGCGTACCCGTCGTATATCGACCCGCAAAGTCGGGAGCCCATTTTGGCGGAGCAGGCGGTTGAACTTCTCGCTGCGACCCCACGGGCACAAATGCAATTCACAAGAATTAAAGCGGGCAGGATAGTCCGTTATTACAGAAAACTGCTCATGCTGATCCGGGTGACTTTAAGCACCTGAGAACAGCTTCTTACTAATGCCTGAGGCGTTGACGGAATCGGACAGAAATGGACAGTAAGGCGCTTACAACATTACTTTCTGGAAAAAAATACTTGCTGTTGCAGGGCCCGATGGGACCTTTCTTCAGCGATTTAGCGCAGTGGCTTGAGTCTCTGGGGCGGGAAGCGGTGAACGTCGTTTTCAACGGCGGAGACAGGCTGTATTCGCGTAAGCGTGAATACCGCTTGTACCAGCAGACGCCTGATGAGTTTCCGACCTGGCTGAAAGAAACCTGGCGGGAATACGACTTCGACACCATCGTGTGTTTCGGGGATTGTCGCCCGCTGCATCAGGCCGCAAAACGCTGGGCGCAGGCAAAAGGCGTGCGCTTCCTCGCGTTTGAAGAAGGCTATCTGCGCCCGCATTACATCACGCTGGAACAGAACGGTGTAAATGCCTATTCCAGCCTGCCGCGCGATGCGGAGTTTTACCGCAGCCTGCCACCGATGACCATGCCGGAAATCGAGCACCTGAAACCTTCAGGCTGGCAGCGCGTCCGTCATGCGACTCTGTATTATCTGGCCGGCTGGCGCTATCGCCACGACTTCCCGAAATATCGGCATCATAAATCCTTCTCGCCGTGGTATGAGGCGCGTTGCTGGACCCGTGCTGCGTGGCGTAAAAAACTGTATGCCTTCCGCCAGCGCAATGTGTTGCAGCAACTGCAGACGGATCTGGATCAGCGCTATTATCTTGCGATTTTGCAGGTATATAACGACAGCCAGATCCGCAATCACAGCCCGTATAAAGACGTGCGTGATTACATCAATGAAGTGATGCACTCGTTCGCGAAGAAAGCGCCGTCAACGGAGTTTCTGGTGATTAAGCATCACCCGATGGACAGAGGACACCGTTTATACGGACCGCTTATCCGCCAGCTGGGTAAAAAATACGGCATCAATAATCGGGTGATCTACGTCCACGACCTGCCGATGCCGGAACTGCTGACCCATTCGAAAGCCGTGGTGACGATTAACAGCACCGCCGGGATCTCTGCGCTTATTCATAATAAGCCGCTGAAGGTGATGGGCAGGGCGCTGTATGACATCAAAGGCATTACCTATCAGGGACATCTGAACCAGTTCTGGACCTCAGGATTTAAGCCGGATATGAAGCTTTTCAAACAGTTCCGTCTATACTTGCTGAAGAATACACAGATTAATGCGGTGTATTATGGTGCAAAATATAAAAAGGGACTTGAAATTGTCAGTAGTCAACATAAATATATTTTATCAAAATCGAATTCATTTTGACATGAGCGATAATTAAAGGAGGCCAATATGATAACTTCGAGTAAAAAATTCCTTCCTCTAAGCACCTTGTCGTTATTAATTTTGGCCAACTCTTGCGTAAATTATGTTTTTGCAAATGGTATTGATAATGCTTGTGGTAATCTTGAAATACATGGTGAAGTCAAGCTTAATAAAAATTGCACTTATCAGGGGCCATTAATTATTACTAAAAGCAATACATATCTGGATTGTAATAATGCTATTTTAGATGGTAAAAATAAAACTTCCAATGGGGTTATTATAGATGCGCAAGGGCATGGGATTTCAAATGTAACAATAAAGAATTGCAATATAAAGAATTATATTTTCAGTGGTATTAAAGTTTCTTCAGGAATTCCAGCTAATAAATTAACTAACAATCGAAGTGAAAATTATAAAAAAAATGCAAGTAATATAAAAATTGACTCAGTTACTGTCAATCAAGTGAGTAGGGTTGGTATTTATTTAGAGGCTTATACTACTGATACGGAAATCACAAACTCTATAATCAGTGATTCCGGCGGAGTTGGAGTTTACCTTGATCAGGCTTCGAAAAATAATATTATCAGTAACAATATAATCACTAATAATGGTGTTTCAGTCTCAGGGTATAAAAGAGAAGGTGTAGCCGTAGATTCTTCTGCAGGGAATATTATCCAAGATAATACATTTAATGGGAATGGATTAGGAGGAGTGTTTTTATATAAGAATTGTGGAGAGAAGATCAGTTCTGGAAAATCTGTGTTACGATGGCAGCATAGTGATAACAATATTATTCGCAGAAATTTATTCGTAAATGAATCAGTCGGTATTTGGATAGCATCTAGGCAAAGTTATAACTTAAGAAAATGGGATTGCGGCGACAAACCAATGGATGCCAAAGGGGAGTATTATGAAGATTATGCGGATAATAACGTTGTTGAAAATAATAAATTCTGTGATGTCAAAATGCCAATTAGAATCGAAGGTGATAATAATATCATATCAAAAAATCTATTTGATGATAACAACCTCAAGGAAGTAGAAATACCTACTTCCATGAGAGAAAAATTAACTGGTAAAAAGGCAACGGGGAATATTATTACTGGGAGTGAAAAGATAGAGTGTAAAAAAAGTAACTAGTTATCAGCGTTGCATCTCAATTTCTTCAATGACTAGTTGTGAGTCTTTTCTTTGGATTTTTATTTTAGGAGGGCTTAGTTTCATTAATAGTCCAGACGAAATAGAGTCTTCTATTTTTGATACTGAATCGAGAATGTTGGAATACTTTAATTCTCCTAATATGCTTTTATCCAAGAGGTAATCCCACCATTTTAATTTATTTAATCTTTCAATTAAGGATGTAGGGAATCTTAACTTAATTATTTTTGCTGGATTTCCACCAACAATACAATAGTCAGGAACATCGCTAACGACTACAGAACCTGCGGCAATAATGCAACCATTACCTATTGTCACTCCTCTTTTTATAAAAACATTTGAACCTATCCATACGTCATTGCCGATAGTTGTTCTGATTTTTTTTATAACGTATTTTTCATCAGAAACAATTTTCTTGAACTCATCACTATAGCCGAATATGCCCTTATCATTCCACGCAAATCCACTTGTACTCAACCAATCCACCGGGTGTTCTATTGGCCCAATCATCGCGCGGTGAGCGATAGATGTAAAACGGCCAATATCTGAGTTATGAATAATAGAGTCATAATTACCGTATGAGTAAGCGCCTATTGTACTTCTGTAACCTCTAAATCTTATCGATGACAAATTCGCAGGCCGTTCAAGTATGATTTCACCTTGTAGCTCTAAAGGTTTTTCTTGATTAGGAATATTTATCATTATATTTCCAAATTTTGTCTTGCCCCTCCCTCGTTAACTGGGAGGGGCACAATATCACTTAAAGGATAGCCAGCCAATCACTCTCAGCGGGGCATGTTTAGAATCAGAAAAAAACAAATGTGGATTTTTAGATATTTTGTTTTTCATCTTTTTTTTTGTGAAAATTTTCACACAAGGAACTAAAACTCTACCTAATAATGTTTTAGAATTATTTTTGTGAATGTTGTTAATATTAGTAATTGTGCTTTCTATTTTTTCGCTTGCACTTACCTGCTCTACAACTCCAGCTGGAGGTAAGGGCTTAGCTAATGGCTTCGAGACAGGTTTTGGCTTAGCTTTGGGGGTTTCTGAGCTAATATTTAAATGCCAATTTAAGTAGCTTCTGTTTGAATAGTCAAATCCATCGAGACTTAGGCCAGCAAGTGTCAGAGTATTATCTAAGTTAAGAATTTCTACACAAATATTATCATATGCGTGAGATTTTCTATCCGAAAATTCCCGGAGAATGTCTTGAGCATTGAACCAGCTATATTTTCTAAAAATTAACCAAGTAAGGAACAACTTAACTTTTTCTTCGTCTAATTCATAATCTTGAGAAGTTTCGATTAAGCTCGCGCTTTCAGATACAGAAATGCATCGCTTTGCGAACAGGTTATTTCCATTATAATATGCATTGCCAATATGGTACACCGGCTTATTATGAATTAACGCCAGAAGTCCAACCCCAGAGTTGTACAGGGTTACAGCATCAGCTATGTCGATTAAAGCATGAATATTATCACATTGATCTGCGCAAATAATATTTTCATAATCACTTGTCCAGCTTAAATCATATTTACTCAGTGGATGTTGTTTTATTATGAACAAAATATCGGGATGGGTTTCTACCGCTTCTTTAATGTTAGATTCATATTCTTGATAGCTAGGGTAACCTTCCGTGAAATAATTAACGGCCATATCGTCACGTAACTGCAATGGGATGAATATTTTTCTTTTATCTGAGAATCTTAATAGAGTGTGTTTTTGCCATGTTTTGGAATATGAGTCCATGGCTTCTAAGGAAGTATCTCCTTCTTTCATCATGGAAAGAATTTTCTCGGCGGAGCTTAATTCATCGTCAGTGAAATTTTTTCTGTCTAACTGCTTATTGATAGAGTGGTAATCTGTATCTCCATAAGCAACTTCATCTGCGTAATATATTGAATTAGGTAAGCCACCTCTTTCTATAACTGTTACTTGAATTCCAAGCTTTTTAGCGACTTCAATAATTCCTCTAAATACAGCATGACTTTTCATATAGGGGTTGAAAATAAAAACTCTTTCAAATTTATTATTCTCAAGTGCATATAGAGTTGATGAGATAGCCTCATCTGTTTTCTCATTTAACACTGACAGTGTATATCCTGCAAGTCTTAAAGGAAGGAAATAACCCCATTGTGCTTTATCACTAAAGACACAGAGAGCAGATTTTTTTCTTGGGATATAATCGACAGAAAGCAATTGAGAGTTGGATTTTGAATGACGTTCTAAGACAGTGTTGAATCTTTCTCTTTTCCAATCGTTACTTTGAGTCCAATATCCCTTAGCACTTGGTTTTTCATGCCAAAGGTGGAAAGCTTTAAGTCCAAGTGATTCCGAAGGTAAAGTGAAAGCTTCAAGGTATCTACGGAATCCAACGTACTCTTTATCACCCCAAAAAGAACCTTTCAGCGGTCCATAGAAGTCTTTTTCGAGGCCGGTAGGGACTGGAATATTTGTCGATAATTTAGCTAGCCTAATTAAAAATTCAAAGTCTTCTGAACCATGCCCACGGAATTCATCGCAATATCCACCTGCAATATCGAACATTTTTTTATGCATGAAGAATGTATTGCTATATGGTGCTACGAATTCGAAGATATCTCCAAACTCTGTTCCCAAACCATCAAAACTCCATTTTGTGATTAGCTTATCTTTTTCATTTTTACTATCGAGGGATTCAAAATACTCACTTGAGTCCTTGTTAACATGAAAAATCGGCATTGTAATTATTTTTCTAGGATTTTTCTGCAGTTCAAGTCGATTAGATAAATTTACTAAGCGCTGAAAAATATCACTTTCATATACAAAGTCGATATCCGCGAAGAAAATAAAATCGGTGGTGACCTCAGAAAATGCAATGTTTCTGGCTTTAGATGCTGAAAAAACGCCGTCATCTTCGATATGTATTAGTTTTGCTCCATATCTATCACATACTTGAACAATTTCTTCTGCATATTTATCTTTAGAACCAAAGTCAATAATTAGAAAGTTTGGGGAGGGGTTGTAAAAATCAAGTGCGAACTTAAGCCTTTCAATAATCCAAGGTGTTACTTCACCTGCTCTAATACCATAGCACAGAGTAATGTCGGAAATTTTTACTGGGTGGACGTCTATTGCATCCTTGACTACATCAATTAGTTTTCTGTGTTTTGTTGACATCTTATGGCACCCTTTGATATTTTTTAAAACGGATATGAATTTGCGAAAAATTATAAGTGGTCAAATTTGATTTAATATAATCACTAAATTCCTTCATCTTGTTTATATAATTCAATCGCATTTTGTACAGAATCTAAAAACAAAATCTTATTATCTCTTCCGATAAACAAAGCCACATCGCAAAACTCTTTCAGTGATCCCAGACTGTGGGACACCATCAAAAAGCTGGCTTCTTCATGCCGTGCTTTAAACAAGTCAGCGCATTTCTGTTTGAATCTGGCATCGCCGACGGCTGTGACCTCATCGACAAGATAGTAATCAAATTTGAATGCCATACTCAGGCCAAAACCCAGACGGGATTTCATGCCGGAGGAATAAGTTTTAATCGGCATATCAAAGTATTTACCCAGTTCGGCAAACTCTTCGACGAAGGCGACTTTTTCGCGTAACTGGTCTGGTGTGGAATAGAGGCGGGCGACGAATTTTACATTTTCCCGTCCGGTAAGGCTGCCCTGAAATCCACCAGCAAGGCCGACCGGCCAGGATATGGTTTTATCGGTGTGAATCTTGCCGGAATCAGGACGGTCAATGCCGCCGATAACGCGTAACAGGGTTGATTTACCGGCGCCATTTCGCCCAATTAAAGCCACGCTTTTACCTGAAGGCAGTTCAACGTTGAGATCTTTAAAAACGTAATGGCGGCCTTTCGGTGTGCGGTAGGATTTTGTCAGATTTTCGATTTTTATCATGATGTCAGCATCGCCTCTTCACGGTTTCGGTAGAGGGCTAATCCGATGAATAATACAACCAGAGTACAGGCGGCCAGATAATTCAGGCTGACGCCTTCGCTGATATAACCCGGAACAACGGATTCACGGCAAAGTTCTACGACGTGAACGATAGGGTTCCATAGCAAATACGGCCAGTATTCTTTCGGGATGTTGTGCAGCGAAAACATAATGCAGGAAACAAAATAGAGCGGTTTAATCAAAATAGGTAAGAACTTTTCGGTTTCAGGGAATGACTTCCCGACAACCATGAATATCAGCCCGACTCCACAAGAGAATAAAACTAACAGTACCCAGACCAGAATCAGAGTAATAAGCTTAGTGACTTCAAATTGTTCACCCAGCAAACCTACTATGGCCATTAGCAATATGTAAACCACGGCGTATATCAAGGTTTCTAAGATTGCTCTGGCGAGGATAGTATCAATTGGGCGTACAGGTCGATAGTTAAACAACCCTTGATTGGCTTCAATAGCGCCTATAGATCGGTTGGTAATATTGCTGAAAACAAAGAAAGGAATAATGCCATTAATCAAAAAAACTGGAAATGATATATCTGGCATTGTTCTGTGCATGAAATAACCAAATATGGCCAGCATAATCAGCATATGTGCCATCGGCTCCAGTGCTGCCCACAGATACCCTAACCGGTACTTACCAAAACGAGTCTTAATTTCCCTCAAAAACAGCGCTTTTACCGCCGCCTTCTGAACTTCTAAGCCACTACGTGCCATCGGATTATTCCAGTGTTTAACATTTCCACGCTACCGCCCCTGGCTTACAGCAGCCAATGCGCTCAGGAACGGGTCGGATTGTGGGGAGTCGGTTGTGCATAACACATCAAAGATGTGTCAGGAGCGGGGGAGTCACTTATCCATAAGTTGCGTATAGAGGACTGATGCCGGGGGAACATCCCTGGTAAATATCTCTATTTTTTATAAGGTTAGAGTGAGATACCCTTTTCACAAAAATGCAAAGGTTGCGAAAAAATATTTCAGCAAGTTTCAGGGGTGACCACACCTATGTAAAATTGCTTTGAACTATTAATTTGTATTAAATCATTCATACGGCCTATTGGTTTAAGAATTCTCTGAGGGGATAAATAAAGTCTTGGTTTTTCAGTGAGATATTGAAACCGGTTCCATTGACTTAAGTTGCAGATTTAGTTGAAATTGTAACTATTCATCAGGGGTATTATTAAATTCTGATGCAAAGTTACTGGCTGAGGCGGGTTTTAAGTCAAATTTTCACAAGAGGGGGAGCGGGGCTTGATAGCGGACATAAAAAAGCCAGCGACTTTCGTCACTGGCCTTTCGCATTAATCACTCAGATTTCCGCAGCCTGATTCTGCGGTATCGGGCAACATTCACCCGATAATGACTATCTGATTCTGATTACTCGATATTTGATTCGATGAACCACAGGAATTTATCCAGGTCGCGCGATGCGGCGGTGAAAATATCTGCGGTGTCTTCATCTTCAACTTCACCAATCGCCTTGCGGGTATCGTTAGCGACAACGGCGAAACGATCCGCCAGCGCTTTCAGATGTTCCTGCACGGTATGGATGTTGGTCGGGTAGCTTTTCAGCGGAGTTTTATCGTTAACAACCTGAACGGTACCCAGCGCCACGCCACCTAACTGCACCACACGTTCTGCGATGGTGTCCTGGTGATCGATAACTGCAGTACGGAATCCATCAAGCATTTCGTGGACGGCGATGAAGTTAGCGCCACGCATGTTCCAGTGTGCTTGTTTGATAATCAGTGACAGATCAATATATTCGGCCACCAGACGGTTCAGCACCTTGATAGTGTCAAGCTTGACGCTTTCATCTAAATCGTTGCGTGTATAAATAAGCTCAGAAGATTTCGTTTTGACCAGTTTAGCGGTACTCATATTCATATCTCCTTGTTTCATTAAAATTAATTGCTACAAACGTGTTTCTCAACTGCATTCAGTATAGCAATAAATCGAAATTTTGCAGGACAGCATTTCCTATCGCTTCGATAGCATCTGTCTAATAGACAATTCCGTATTTGAGGAACCACCTTATCACACTGATTTATAAGGTGGATAGGAATCCTCCTGAACAGATAAAATATTAGTGCGAAAATCATTAAATGCCAGTGATAATAATTTTCATTACAGCGGTCAGATATTATTAAATGTAAGCTGACGTGTGGGGATATATATACTGGCTCTGGTCTCAACGGAAGCCGTCATTTATTCACTGAAAACGATTTATGCACTGAAAATAGTTGCTGGCATAAATTATTATTTTGAAAACATAACGGCAGGAAAAGCCTGCCGTTTTATATTTCATAACGTCGATCGCAGGGTATCGCAGTGAATCAAAGTGCCAGAGCACCGCTGTACAGCACTGCACCTGTCGGTTGTCCGGTCGGTGAGCCTCCGCGCGGTTCCAGACTGATTGCCAGCGTATAACCCGGATCAGGCATCTTTTCCGCCAGTGCCAGTTGTGTCGGTTGTTGTGTATTCAGCAGACCGAGCGAGCGGGGTTTGCCGCCCGGCGGAATGGCCCACAGTTCCAGGCTATGGTTGTCGGCGATACCTTGCGCCTTAAGCGGCGTCAGCATCAGGCTGCGGGTACTCATATCCACGCTCACCACCCATTGCCCGTTCTGCGCACCGGCACTGCTGGCGAGAACAGCCACCGGTGTCGGCGTTTCAGGTTGCACCAGAAGGCGCGGGATGAGTAACAGCGCCGCAAGCCCGGCGGCCAGCGCCCAGCCAAGATAAGCGCGTACCGGTCTTTTAGCGGGAACCGGTAATCTGACCGGTTGCAGTGCAAGGTTGTGCTGAATGCGTTTCCACACCGAAGCGGGCGGAATGACCGGGACAATCTGATTATCCAGTTGTGTGAAAGCTTCCTGCCAGCGGGCGACTTCAGCCGCCAGTTCAGGTTCTTCCCGCATTTTTTGCTCGAACTGAATCCGTGCTGCGCCGCGTAAGGTGCCGAGCGCATATTCAGCCGCGAGGGCAGCATGATAATGGCTTCTGCTTTTCATAGGCCTGCGCAGCTCTTTAAGTGATCCAGGGCGCGACGGATCCAGCTTTTAATCGTCCCCAGAGGTTGTTGTAAATGCGATGAGACCTCACCGTGTGACAGGCCCTGATAATAGGCAAGAGTCAGGCTTTGTCTTTGTTCGGCGGGAAGGTGCGCGAGACAGTCGGCCAGTATTTTGGCTTCGCTGTCCTGCTGCAACCGTTGTAAGGGTTCATCGTGGTCGCTGGCATCGTTTTCTCCCACGTTGTCATCCAGTTCTTCTAACTGGTTGTCGCTCCCGCGCATCCAGTCGATAGCGCGGTTACGGACAATATGGGTGAGCCAGGTCATCGGGGAACTCAGCGCCGGATTATACGACCCGGCACGGTTCCACGCGGTGATATAGCTGTCATGCAACACTTCTTCTGCCCAGGCATGCCGGCGCAGCATTCTCAGCGCGACGGCAAACAGCCGGGGGGACGTCAGACGGTACAATTGCTCAAATGCCTGTCGGTCGCCAACGGCCATGGCGCTCATCAGTTCACGCTGTACTTCCTGTGCTTTCTCTGGTGTTGGCTTAACTAAAAAATTGTCATGCATTCGCCCGTCCTGACTTACTGAAGTGCTGTTTCATAAAGAAATCATGCCCTCAGTATAGTCGGTATTATTTTGGCATCAGGACGGTATCAATGACGTCGATCACACCGTTCTTCTGCTGGACGTCATAAGTACTGATATTGGCGATATTCCCTTTGCCATCTTTCAGCTGAATATTGTGCGGGCCATTATTCATGATCCACAGTGGCTGGCCGTTGACGGTTTTCAGTTCCGCAGTGCCGTTACCTTTTTTCAGCAGTTTTTCCAGATCTTTCATTTCATACTTACCCGCCACCACGTGGTAGGTCAGGATGCTGGTCAGCGTGGCTTTGTTTTCCGGTTTCACCAGATTGTCGACAGTCCCGGCTGGCAGTTTAGCGAAAGCGGCGTTGGTCGGCGCAAACACAGTGAACGGACCTTTACCCTGCAACGTATCCACCAGACCCGCCGCTTTCACGGCGGCGACCAGAGTGGTGTGGTCTTTCGAGTTCAGGGCGTTTTCTACGATATTTTTAGAAGGATACATTTCAGCGCCACCGACCATGGTGGTGCTTTGGGACATCATTGCAGCCATTGACGCGGTGCTCAGAAGAAGAGATGCACAGATAGCGGTACGGAGTAATGTTTTCATGATGGTGTCCTTTGTCGTTGAGTAGGTAAGGTCTTGCCTCACATCTATACATACGAACGGACCCCCGCTTTTGGATGCAGGAAAAACGATAAAAAATCGAAATTAATGAAAGTAATTTGCAATGCATTGATAGAAAAGAATAAACAGAAAGGAACAAACGGAAAAGAAAAAGCCACGTCGGAGGAACGTGGCTTTTTGACAGAAAAACGCAGGGCTATTTGCCGAAAGGCTATTTACCGGAAGGATTATTCCCGGCGATATCGACCGTTTCTATTTTTGTTTTACGCTGAATCGTCAGCGTCGAACCTGCCGATGCCGCGATAATCGCTGCGAGCCCAAGCCACTGTGTTCCCGTCAGGAACTCGCCGAGGAAGATAATGCCGGAAAGCGCGGCCATCGCCGGTTCCATGCTCATCAGCGTGCCGAAAGTTTTAGCGGGCAGTTTGGTCAGCGCCATCATTTCCAGTGAATAAGGAATAGCTGACGTAAGCAGGGCGATCAGCAGGCCCAGCGGCAGGATCTCCCAGCTGAATATCGAGGTCTTCGCCTGGATAACACCGACAGGGAAGAAGATCAGTGCGGCAATCAGCGAGCCCATCGCGGCAGTGCCGGGGCCGTAGCTGCTGCCAGCTCGTTGTCCGGCAAGAATATAAATCGCCCAGCACGCACCCGCAATCAGCGCAAAACACGCGCCTTTGAGATCAACACCGCCCGCGCTCTGGCCGAGCGGCAGCAGGAACAGCAATCCGGTGACGGCCAGCACGACCCAGATAAAATCGACGGGTCTGCGTGAAGAAAACATCGCTACGGCCAGCGGGCCGGTAAATTCCAGTGCAACGGCAATGCCCAGCGGCACGGTGCGCAGTGCCAGATAAAAGGAGTAATTCATGCAGCCCAGTGCCAGACCATACATCAGCAGTGAACGCAGATTGCCGCCGCGCATTTTCAGGCGCCACGGACGGAAATAGAGCAGCAACAGAATCGAGCCGATACCCAGTCGCAGCGCGGTGACACCTTGCGGCCCGACTACCGGGAACAACGTTTTGGCCAGTGACGCGCCGCCCTGTAATGACAGCATGGCGATCAGCAGCAACAGGATCGCCACCAGGGGAGACGCTTTTTTAGGCAACGCCGGGATCGGGGGGCTGTTGTTATTTGTCGCAGGCGGCAGAGTTGTCTGCGTTTCCGGCGTGTTCTTTCCTGAATGAGTCATCCTTTGAGCCTTTTGAGGTGATTCCATAAATTCAGAATCTTTTAGATTTATAGTTTTGAAAAGAAAGGTAAAGCAAGGTCAGTGTAGAGGGAAAGCGGAAGAGAAAAAATCCTGATAAAAAGTTTTTTTCAGAACGTGTTTTTTTAAAAGAAGCGAAAAAACGCCTGAAAAGTGTCCATTTTTTGCCCAGATAATTAGGAATTATCTGCTAATTTCAAAAAGTTCAATAAGTTTATCTTATAGTTTATGTGACGAAAATCCCAATTAAATTATATGGATAGGGTGTGCTGGAAACTTCCTGTTACACCATATGATGCTTTGGACATCTTAAATGAGGCAGAGTTTCACACTAGTTTTTGTTATATTTTGGAACGTGAAGGTTACTTTGGTTTCTTATTTGAGGTGGTTATGATGAAAAAAATCGCATGTCTTTCCGCATTAGCTTGTGTAGTTGCACTGGGCGCATCAAGCGCATTCGCTGACACCAGCACCGTTACCGCTGGTTATGCTCAGGGTGATATGCAAGGCGTTGCTAACAAAGCAAACGGCTTCAACTTAAAATACCGCTGGGAACAAGATAGCAACCCACTGGGCGTTATCGGTTCTTTCACCTACATCGAAGATGACAGCACACCGGCATCTGGTGACTACCGTAAAGCACAGTACTACGGTCTGACTGCTGGTCCAGCTTACCGTCTGAATGACTGGGCTTCCATCTACGGTGTTGTAGGTGTGGGTTACGGTAAAACTCAGTACAACGAATCCGCAGCATCTACTAGCCGTGAAAAATACGATTCAAGCGATTACGGCTTCTCTTACGGTGCAGGTCTGCAGTTCAACCCAATCCAGAACGTTGCTCTGGACGTGTCCTACGAACAGTCCCGCATCCGCAGTGTTGATGTTGGTACCTGGATCGCAGGCGTGGGTTACAGCTTCTAATTCTTCGCCCTGCGTAACGCTTCGTCGTTACACACCCGCGAAAACAAAAACCGCTCAACTGAGCGGTTTTTTTTATGACTTTTTTCAGCGGGTAGTGGAGACGGGAGCGTTATTTGCACCTTTGCCGCTTACGTGGGGGAGGCGGGGAGGGGGGTTAGCGGGCAACTCAAATCCCGCTGTACCAGTTATATCCCTGATCTTCCCAGTAGCCGCCGGGATATTCGTTGGTCACGAAGATCGCGCCAATGTGTTTGGCGTTTTTGAAGCCGAGCTTGGTAGGCATTCTCAGGCGTAACGGGTAACCGAAATCCGGCGGTAGCGGTTTGCCGCCGAAATCCAGCGCCAGAATGGTTTGCGGATGCAGCGCCGTCGCCATATCGATACTGGAATAATAGCGGTCGTCACATTTGAATCCGACGTATTTAGCGGTCAGATCTGCGCCGATGTGCTGTAAAAACGTTTTCAGCGGCACGCCTTTCCACTGACCAATTGCGCTCCAGCCTTCAATGCAAATCAGACGGGTGATCTGACTTTCCTGCGGCAGTCGCTGTAACTGTTCCAGCGTCCACGAGGCTTTCTTTTGCACCAGACCTGAGACTTCAAGCCGGTAATTGGGAATGTCGATTTCCGGCACGTTATATTCCGGATAATAAGCATTAAAGCGAAACGGCGTGGTGATCTGGTCAGCGCGATAGGTTTGCGCCAGTTTTTGCCCGCTGAACAGCCAGCCTTGCACGCGGTCATTCCAGCGTGACATCGCCCACAGCACTTTATCGACCTCGTCACCGTCCTGCAGATTACAGCCGGTGAGCATCGATACCGCGCCCAGCGTGAGACCTCCACGCAATAACATGCGGCGCTGAATATTGACCAGTTGCTTGCGCTGATCGGGCTCAAGAATAATTTTTGGCCGGCGTGATTTATCACTCATCGGCGCTTTCCTCCGTACTTATTTTTTTGCCGCCGGTCAGCATCGCCACGAAGGTTTTTGGCACCAGCAGAACCATCAGTACGTGAATAATGACGAACAGCATCACGCCGCTCATCGCAAAAAAATGCACATAACGCGCGATATCAAAACCGCCAAACAACCACACCAGACCGCTGAACTGCACCGGTTTCCAGATGGACAAACCGGAAAGCAAAAGCAATAGGCCGAGCAACAGCACGCCGCTGTACATCAGTTTTTGCACGGCATTGTACTGCCCGAGTTTGTGGGGGAGTTTGAATGTCAGCGCACGAACGGTATCGCGCCAGACGGAGCGCGGCGAAAAGGGGTAAAAGTCGCGGCGGAAATGGCCGCTGAACATGCCCCACAGCACATAGAAAAGGGCATTGGCCGCCAGAAGCCACATGACTGCCAGATGCCAGGCGATGTTGCCGCCCAGCCAGCCGCCGAGGGTCGTGCTCTGGGGAAAGGTAAACGAGAAAATCGGGTCGGCGTTATAAATCCCCCAGCCGCTCATTACCATGCCGATCATTGCCAGCAGATTAATCCAGTGACAAATGCGCACCGGCCAGGAATGCACCCTGCGTTTGCGAAGTGGAGAGGGCTGAGGTTTCACGGAAAAACTCCTGTTGTCCGGTAAGGCCGTCAGGCCGGATTACATTGGTGGCGTAACGCCGTCTTTGCCCGCAGAAATGCCGCGTGCAACCAGGGAACCTTTGTCATCTTTCATCGCGAACAGCACGACTTTGGTGCCCGGTTTCAGCAGGCTGCGGTCACCCGGTGCCAGCAGAACGACCGGTACATCGTCAGGAACGACAACGGTTTTCTCTGCATCATGGTATTTCACGGTCAGCGTGCGGCCATTGCTGTTAACCAGTTTGCCGACGGTGCCGTTGGTCATGGTGTTGATTTTGCCGTCCGGCGATTCAAACGGATTGAAACCTTCGCCGCTGCCGCGCAGGCTTGGCGCAAATACGTGAACTTCCAGCGCTTTCAGTGTGCCGTTGGCCTGAGGTACTGCCGCCGTACCGATGAAGCTGTCGGCTTTGATATCGCTGATCTGGCCTTTGGTGACGGAATTGATTCGGGTTTTATCCGTCAGCTTAACGTCGAGCTTTTCGCCCTGACGGGTGGTGATTTGTACTGATGAGTCATTAACAGAATCAATGGTTCCGCGTGTTGGTTTGATCACGTTATCGGCGGCAAAAGCCGATGCCATTGTGCTGCTCATCAGCAGTGAACCCAGTAACAGACCCGCAAGACGTTTGGTGGTATTCATTATTAACTCTCCAGTTTCCGGCGTTATTTCATTTGGTTAGAAGAATCACTGACCCTGCCAGTGATGAATAGCTTCCTTAAGAGTGGACGATAAACCGGGATTGGCTGATGACAAATTGATGACAAAATTGTCATCAAAGGTGTCTGGCGAAACTGATAAACTTCCCCATGAATCATTCTTTGGGAGAATGGTATTGCGGCGCTGAGGGCCTGAATGCGGATACTGGTGATTGAAGACGATGTCAGTACGGGCGATTACCTGAAAAAAGGGCTGACCGAAGCCGGTTACAGCGTCGATCTGGCGCGTAACGGGGCCGATGGCCTGTTTCTGGCGCTGGAAGAGGGCTATGACACGGTGATCCTCGATGTCATGCTGCCCGGCCTCGACGGCTGGCAGGTGATGGAAGTTCTGCGCAAGAAAAGCGACGTGCCGGTGCTGTTTCTCACCGCACGTGATGAAGTGCAGGATCGCATTCATGGGCTGGAACTGGGCGCCGACGATTATCTGATCAAACCGTTTTCCTTTACCGAACTGGTATTGCGTATCCGCACGTTGCTGCGCCGTCCGGCAGCGCGTGAGCCGGATATTTACTCGGTCGCTGACTTGCATCTTGATGTGCTGCGCCGTCGCGTAACCCGTCAGGATCAGACCATCGCGCTGACCAATAAAGAATTCATGTTGTTGCAGCTGCTGATGCGTCGCGAAGGCGAAGTGCTGTCGCGCACCATGATCGCCTCGCAGGTATGGGATATGAATTTCGACAGTGACACCAATGTGGTGGATGTCGCCATTAAGCGTCTGCGCGCCAAAGTTGACCGTGCCTTTGAGCTGAAACTGATCCACACCGTGCGCGGCATCGGCTACGTCTGTGAAGTGCGCAATGACTGATTTAACCTCTGCTAAAAACCCTGCACGGGCCATGTCGCTGACGCTGCGCGCCACATTACTTTTTGCACTGCTGGCCTCGCTGGTGGTCAGTGCCGTGGGCTTTTATCTCTACTATTCGATGGACAAAGAACTGGTGCGCCGTGCGGATTATCAGGTCAGCGGGCGCGTGCAGTATTTTCGCCATCTGCTGGCGAATGAATTCCCGCTGTCACAGCTGAGCCGCAATCCCGGCCTGTTTGAAAATATGCTCGGCAATGAGCGCGATATTCTGACCTTCAGCCTTTCCGGCGAGCCGCCGTTAATCAACGTCAATCCTTCACACCTTGTTTTACCGCCGTTTGCAGCGGTACCCGAAGGCCAGCCGCTGACGCTGAAAACGGTTCACGGGCAAAAAGCGCCAGATGGCACGCCGGTGCGTTTTGCCCGTGCTGCGGTAAAAATTCAGGACGGACGCACGGTAGAAATTACCGCAGGCCATTTCATGACCGAAGAATCGCGCCTGTTAGAAACCTTCCGCTGGGAAATTATCGGCGCAGTCTTGTTTTCGTATGTGCTGATTGCCGCGCTGGGTTATCTGGTCATCCGTCGTGGTTTGAGGCCGCTGCGCAATATGGCGCGGGAAGCGACGCAAATCCATCCGGCCAGCTTATCGACGCGCCTGAGTACCGACAAAGCGCCGCAGGAATTACAGCAACTCATCCTTTCTTTCAACGATATGCTGGAAAGGCTGGCGGAAGGTTATCAGCGCCTGACGCAGTTTTCCGCTGATCTGGCCCATGAAATCCGCACGCCGGTGGGCGCGCTGATGGGGCATTGTCAGGTGGCGTTGTATCAGCCACGCACGGTTGAGGAATATGAAACGCTGCTGGCTAATAATATGGAAGAGCTGGAACGCATCTCGCGGATGGTCGAAAACATCCTGTTCCTGGCGCGTGCTTCGGATGCGCGGTCGGTTCTCACCATAACCAGTATTGATGTTTCATCAGAAATTACGCGTATCCAGGAATATTTTGAAGGGCTGGCAGAAGAGCGGGAAATGACCCTGCACGGCGAGGGGCGCGGTGTATTACACGCAGATGCTATTTTGTTCCAGCGTGCGCTGAGCAATCTGGTGGCTAATGCGGTGCGTTATGGCCGTGAAGGAACCGAAGTGGTGTTGCGCGCCGAACCTCATGCTAAAGGCATGGATATTCACGTTATCAGTCAGGGCGATCCGATACCGGCAGATAAGCTCGGAAAACTTTTCGACCGTTTCTATCGTGCGGATGCGTCACGCAGTGAAGGTGGCAGTTCCAGCGGGCTCGGTTTATCGATTGTTCAGGCCATTATGGCGTTGCATCAGGGCAGTGTCAGTGTTGAAAGTTCAGCGCAGGGAGAGACGCGCTTCACGCTGTCCTTTCCTGATGCGGGTCACAAAGATTCTTAATAATTGCTCAACAGATTTCAAAAAATGAGTCGGAAAAGTATGAAACCCACATTTCTATGGCTTTGAAACATAAGCAATTCGTTAATTTTGTAACATTATCACATTGGAAGTCACCAATGACTTTGAACGATTATAGGCGTTCCGGGGTCTGAATTTTCCTAAGGAGCAGGTTCCATCCTCCGGTACGAGCGGTCTTTACGACGTAAACAGACTCACAAAAGAGCCATTTATTTCTAATGCATAAATTACGAACACTTTCGCAACAGAGCATCTCTTTGTTCATTGCACTTTATCTTGGGATTTTACTGAACCTTCCGATCTTCTTCCGTCGTTTCGAGCAGCTGCATTATGACAATGCGTTGTCCATTGCTGTTGAAGCGATCGCCTGTTTCGCGCTGGTCTACTTCCTTTGTATGTTGCTGTCTTATACCGGAAAAACCGTTTTCCGTGTGCTGATGACGGCCATTGTTATTTCCTCCGCTGCCGCCAGCTATTACATGATCCTGTTCAACGTCGATATCGGTTACGGTATTTTGGCGGCGGCGCTGGCATCGGACTCGATTGATTTATCGAAAGAATCTGTCGGAACGCACTTCATCGCCTGGACGGTTCTGGTCAGCCTGATCCCGGTCCTGCTGCTGTGGCTGAGCAAAATGCCGGGTGCGGCGCTCAGACAAACCACTTTTAAAAAGCTGGCGGTGAGAACCGTGCTGCTCGCGGTTTCCGGGCTGATTTGTTATATGCCGCTGCGTCTGATGGGCAAAGTGCAGGATCGTCACGACATCGTTAATAACCGCATGATGGCGAGTTATGGCGGCGTGGTTGCCGGTACGTATTCACCGTCGAACTGGCTTTCCGCGCTGGGTTTATACACCTACAGCAGCTACAGCAAAGCCGAAGACAACAAAAACCTGTTCGATCCGGCCAAACATTTCACTTACACCGCACCGGCTGATGCCAAAGATATGTATGTGGTGTTTGTGATCGGCGAAAGTGCGCGTCGTGACCATATGGGGCTGTACGGCTACGACCGTGACAACACGCCGAATCTCGACAAAGAGAAAAACCTGGTCGCGTTACAGGGATATTCCTGCGATACCGCCACCAAACTTTCCCTGCGCTGCATGTTTGTGCGTGAGGGCGGAGCCTCTGAAGAACCGCAGCGTACCCTGAAAGAAGCTAACGTGTTTTCCGTTCTGAAAAGCAATGGCTGGAGCTCTGAGCTTTATTCCATGCAAAGCGAAGCGTGGTTCTACAATAAAACCCGCGCTGACGATTATTCACTGCGTGAAAACATTGCCTCTGAGAAGCGCAATGCCGGTAAGCCGGTGGATGACATGCTGCTCATCAACGAAATGAAAGATTCGATGAGCAATCATCCGCAGGGTAAGCACCTGATTATTCTGCATACCAAAGGCTCGCATTATCTTTACTCCGACCGTTATCCGCGTTCTTTCGCCAAATATAAACCGGAATGCATGGGTATTGATGATTCCTGTTCTACGGAAGAGATGATCAACGCTTACGACAACTCGCTGTTGTATACCGACTATTTCCTGTCGCAGGTGTTTGATCAGCTGCGCGACAAGAATGCGATTGTGTTTTATGCCTCCGATCACGGTGAGTCGATTTCCAAAAGTATGCATTTCCACGGCACACCACGCGATCATGCGCCGATTGAGCAACGTACTGTGCCGATCATGGTCTGGGCGTCAGACAAATTCCTGTCAAACGATCAGAACAAAGCGGGCTTCGAACAGTTGCAGAAAATGGCCGCTGAAAAGAAACCGGCTTTCCATGAAAAACTGTACGACACCCTTCTGGGTTGTATCGGTTACACCTCGCCAAATGGCGGGATTGTCGAGCAACATAACTGGTGTCATGTGCCTGATCAGGCCGCCGCTGCAAAATAATTACCGCTAAAAATGCCGCCTTTTTCGGAACAATGGAAAGGGCGGTGACATCCTTCTGGTCGCCCTCCGTTTTTTAAGTCACAATCGGTTAACAAGGTATTGAGAGTTTCTCTTCTGCTATTTTTTATCAGGGTCGATAACCGATGCATGCTTTTCGAATTACCCTTTGTGTCCTGACGGTCATCATGACCTTGCTGACGCTGCTGCCTTTTTCCCGCAATCAGCGCTGGTGGGTACGGGTCTGGGATTTCCCGCGTTTGCAGATGGCGACGTTGTGTCTGCTATTTCTGCTGACCGAGCTGATGATCATGCCGTTAAGCGACGGAATTTCCACCACAATCATTATTTTAACGGTGGCTTGTATGGCCTATCAGAGCTGGTGGATTTTGCCTTACACCCCCTTTTACCGGGTGCAGGTGAAGAAAACCGTCTCCGGCAGTCATTCACGTATCAAAATCATGAACAGCAATGTATTGACCACCAACCGCAAGGCCGGTGCGCTGATTGCACAAATCCGCGAGCATCAGCCGGATATTCTGGTTTTGCTGGAAACAGATCAGTGGTGGGAAGATCAGATGGCGGTGCTGGACGCGGATTACCCGCACAGCCTGCGTTGCCCGCTGGATAATCTCTACGGAATGCACGTCTATTCCCGTCTGCCGATGCATTCGGCAAAAATTCAATTTCTGGTGGCAGACGACATCCCGTCGATGCATTTCCGCGCCGAACTGCCTTCCGGCGAACAGGTGGTGATGCACTGCCTGCACCCGATGCCGCCCAGCCCGACGGAAGCCGACGAATCCACTGACCGCGATGGCGAGCTGGTTGCTGTCGGTCATACGGCGGCGAAAGCGACCTATCCAACGATTGTCACCGGCGACCTGAATGATGTGGCATGGTCGCGCACCACGCGCCTGTTTATGAAAGTCAGCGGCCTGCTCGACCCGCGCCGTGGCCGGGGTATGTTCAATACTTTCCACGCCAGCTATCCGTTCCTGCGCTGGCCGCTGGATCACGTTTTCCATAGCAAAGATTTCACGCTGGTCGGTCTTCAGCGTCTTGGGTTTATGGGCTCAGACCATTTCCCGATCCTGGTGGAACTGGCGCTGACCCCTTGTGAAGGGCAGGATCAGGAATCGCTGGAAATCGATGAGGAAGACCTCGACGAGGCGGAAGAAAAACTGGCTAACGCCGGGGTGAAAAGCACTGACGTACACCGGGTGGAAAAGCTCAACATGCCTGTCTGCGGGTAATCACTATGACAAGTGAACGCGATCGTCTGCCGCTGGCAGAAGATTTACGGGTGTTTCTGGCGGTGGTGAATAAACAAAGTTTTGCCGCCGCCGCCACTGAACTCGGTCAGTCTCCGGCCTATGTCAGCAAGCGGATCCAGATCCTTGAAGAGTCGCTGAATGCCCGTCTGCTGCACCGTTCCACACGGGGGGTGCGCTTAACCGACGAGGGTGAAAGAGCCCGCCGCTGGGCACTGCAAATTCTGGATAACTTCGATCAGTTTATCGGTGACCTGTCAGACTCCCGCACTGAACCGCGGGGCAATGTGCATATTTGCAGCTCGTTCGGTTTCGGGCGTTGTCACGTTGCACCTGCGGTGGCTGAACTGGCGGAACAGTATCCGCTGCTAAATCTGCGGCTGGATTTATTCGACCGGGTAGTGGATCTGGTCGCCGACGGAATCGATTTGGAAATTCTTGTCGGTGACGATATTCCCGAGCAGCACATCGGTAAAAAGCTGGCGCAGCATCAGCGTATTTTGTGTGCGTCTCCGGCATATCTGGCCGCGCATGGCGTGCCGGAGTCAACGGATGCGCTGGCGCAGCATCAGTGTCTGGTATTAAAAGAGCGCGATAACCCCTTTGGCATCTGGACTCTCACCGCCAGAGACAAAGAGGTTCGCGCCCGTGTAAAAGGGCCGCTTTCATCGAACAGCGGCGAAGTGGTTCTGCAATGGGCACTGAAAGATCACGGCATTATCCTGCGTTCAGAGTGGGACGTACGTCCTTATATCGAACGCGGTGAACTGGTTCAAATATTGCCAGACTATTCGGAACCCGCCAGCGTGTGGGCGGTTTACCCGACACGCCTTGCGGATTCTGCCAAGCTGCGGGTTTGCGTCGAATTCCTTCAGCAGCGGTTCAGTCAGTTACTGACCTGGCGCCGTTTTTAGAGGGCACATCAGATATCTGTGGCTCAGGCCAGCCACGGATTTTTTTGCAGATGTGAATGCTGAAACTGACGAATGTCCTCGCTGTACCGCAGCGTATTACCGACAGCATCTAATCCGTTAAGCAAAGAGAGTTTGCTCAGCTCATCAATGGCAAAATCAATCACGTTGCCGTTATGCAAAACAATCTTCTGCTGTGGCAAATCGACGGTGATTTCGTTGCTGGCCGCGAGGGTCACTTCCTGTGCGACCTGTTGCCACTGTTCAGGACTCAGCTGTACCGTCAGTACGCCGTTACGCTGGCAGTTATCGAAAAAAATCCCCGCAAACGTCGTGCCGATCAAGGCACGGATCCCCAGCTGTTTTAATCCCCATACCGCATGTTCGCGACTGGAGCCGCAACCGAAGTTCGGCCCGACCAGCAGGAATCTGGCATTCTGCCAGTCAGGCTGATTGAGGATAAACGCCGGATCCGGAGAACCGTCCGCCAGAAAACGCAAATCGAAAAATACCCCGTGATCTAACCCGTTGCGGTCGATGCCTTTTAAAAATTGCTTCGGCATGATCACATCGGTATCGACATTCGCGGCGGGTAACGGCGCAGCTACGCCGATTAGTACGTTAAAAGCCTGCATTGTTTTCTCCTTCCAGTTCCCGGATATCGGTCAGATGACCGGAAATTGCCGCAGCAGCTACCATTGCCGGGCTCATCAGATGGGTACGCGCTCCCGCGCCCTGGCGGCCTTCGAAATTACGGTTGGTGCTGGAGGCACAGCGGTCGCCCGGCGAAAGCACATCATCGTTCATCGCCAGACACATCGAGCAGCCCGACTGACGCCATTCAAAACCTGCGCGGGTGAAGATCTCCGCCAGACCTTCCTGCTCGGCCTGCGCGCGAACCTGACTGGAACCGGGTACGATCATCGCACGAACGCTGGGGGAGACGGTTTTTCCACGAACCACTTCGGCGGCAGCGCGTAAATCTTCGATGCGTGCGTTAGTGCAGGATCCGATAAAGGCATGACTTATGCTGATGCTGTTCAGCGGCTGACCGGCGCGCAGCCCCATGTATTGCAACGCACGCTGTAAATCCTTGCGGCGCGAGGCATCGGATTCTGCCAGCGGATCCGGCACCTGGCCGCTGATTGCCAGCGCCTGATCCGGGCTGGTTCCCCAGCTCACCATCGGCGCGATTTCTGCGGCGCTCAATTCAACTTCGCGGTCGAAAACGGCGTCCGCATCGCTGTGTAACTCACGCCAGACATTCACCGCTGCCGACCATTGCGGGCCTTTCGGCGCACGCGGTTTGTCTTTCAGGTAATCAAAAACTTTGTCGTCAGGTGCCATAAATGCCCCGCGGGCACCGGCTTCAACCGCCATATTGCACATCGTCATACGGCCTTCCACGCTCAGTGCGTCAATGACTTCGCCGCAGAATTCAATGGCGTAACCGGTGGCTCCCGCCGCACCGATTTTTGCCACCAGCGCCATCACCACGTCTTTGGCGGTCATGCCTCTGGCGAGCGTACCGTTAACGGTGACCCGCAGGGTTTTCAGGCGTTTGTAGACCAGCGTCTGGGTTGCCAGAAGATGTTCAATTTCCGAGGTGCCGATACCAAACCCGAACGCGCCTAATGCGCCGTACGTGGTGGTGTGGCTGTCGCCTGCGGCAATCACCATCCCCGGCAAAATAAAGCCCTGCTCGGGGGCGACAACGTGTTCAATACCCTGACGGCTGTCGAGAATATCAAACAGCTCAATGCCA
This sequence comes from Rahnella sp. ATs2, assembly GCF_051851855.1. Taxonomy (NCBI): domain Bacteria; kingdom Pseudomonadati; phylum Pseudomonadota; class Gammaproteobacteria; order Enterobacterales; family Yersiniaceae; genus Rahnella; species Rahnella sp. ATs2. The sequence goes on from NZ_JBLYPL010000006.1 coordinate 257,537, forward strand.
AATTCTTCGCAGTTTTCTGCCAGATAGGAAACCTGGCGTGCGCCACCGGCGTCCGGCATCTGACGGGTACGTAAGGGTGCCGTCGGGTTGACGTGATCGACCACCGCCAGCGACGTTTCCGGACGCCATACACGGCGGCCTGTTTCACGCAATCCGCTGAAGGCCTGCGGGCTGGTGTATTCGTTAATCACCTGCCGGTCGATGTAGAGCAACACGTGGCCTGTATCGTCGAGCGTACGCACGGTGTGGCTGTCGATATGTTTTTCGTATAGCGTTCTTGGCTTCATTGCATTGCCCTGATAAACGAAGTGGATAACGTCAGCGTCGCAAACTCACGCGTATCGGGCAACGGGCTGAGTGTGGAGCGTTAAAACACGATCCGTGAAGCGGCAGTCTCCACTTGCGGCCTTGTTGCCGGTTCATCAGCGACTAAGATGGGTAAAAAAGGAGAAAACCCATGTTTGAACATTTTACCCAAAGGCGGATGGCCGTTAACGGCACCGAAATTGCCTGCCGCATTGCCGGTCAGGGCGAACCACTGTTATTGCTGCACGGGCACCCGCAGACTCAGGCAATCTGGCATAAAGTCGCCCCTTATCTGACGTCTCAGTTCACCGTCGTACTTGCCGATTTACGCGGCTATGGCGACAGCGGTAAACCGGGGCCGGACGCGGAGCATCTGAACTACAGCAAGCGCGAAATGGCACAGGATCAGTTTGAGCTGATGGCCGCGCTCGGTTTTAATCAGTTCAGCGTGGTCGCTCACGATCGCGGTGCCCGTGTGGCGCACCGGCTGGCGCTGGATCATCCGCAGGCGGTGAAGCGGCTGGTGCTGATGGATATCGCTCCGACGCTTTCCATGTATCGCCAGACGACTGAAACATTCGCCCGCGCTTACTGGCACTGGTTTTTCCTGATCCGCCCGGCACCGCTGCCGGAAGTATTAATCATGGCTGATGCCGACCTCTATCTGCGCAGCGTAATGGGCAGCCGCAGCGCCGGTATGCAGCCTTTCACCGAAGAAGCTTACGCAGATTATTTGCGTTGTCTGCAACTGGATGGCACGGCACGCGGGATTTGCGAGGACTACCGCGCGTCGGCGGGTATCGATCTGCAACACGACGAAGCGGATGTGAATGCAGGCCGCAAAGTGAAGTGTCCGCTTTTGGTTCTGTGGGGGGAACAGGGCACGGTGGGGAAATGTTTTGCGCCGCTGGCGGAGTGGGAAAAGGTGGCAGAAAACGTGCAGGGTGAGGCGCTGCCTTGCGGGCATTACATCGCCGAAGAACAGCCGGAACTGCTGCTGGAAAAAGTCCTGCCATTTTTACGTTAAGCGCACGTTTCCGGACATAAAAAAACCCGCATTACGCGGGTTTTTTGTGAGGTCGCTGTTATCAGCTTTACGTGATCAGGCCGGCTGTTCCGGGAAGGTCAGGGTATTCCCCGGCGCTTCGCGGTTAATGTGCAGGAAGTTCAGATGACGTTCGTACTGATCCAGAATGTCATTGATTACCTGATGTTTAGTGAAGTCCATCAGGTCATTGCCCTGCGTACCTTCCAGCAGGAAGGTTTCCAGACGGTAATAATTCGATTTACCGGCACGTGCGCGATAGGTAAAGGCAGGGACGGCATAACGCACCGGCCAGATCTGATACACAAAGTTCTGCTCTTCGCCCAGCGCCACCTGCAATTCCAGCGGCCCGATTTTCTCGTCTTCCTGTGGCTCATGTTCGCTGAACGTCACTTTCGCCCCGCGCAGTTCCAGTTCCTGCGCCACTTCCTGCATCGCCGGACGGCAGACGGTATCCATCATTTTCTGTGTATGGCGCGTGCCCGGATAGTTCATCACCCGTGACAGACGCTGTTTCCAGTTCAGCGCCGCGTCGCTGGTTGAAGGCATCGGCGCCAGATTCTGCTGGGTGCTGGCGCGGCGGTAATCTTCCAGCCGCAGCGATTTATATAATCCGGCCATGATGAAGAAAATCACAAAGCTGAACGGCAGCCCCATAATCACCGTGGTGTTTTGCAGCGCGGAAACGCCGTCGGTCATCAGCATCCCCAGCGTCAGCACGCCGATGGTGACTGACCAGAAAATCCGCAGCCAGTTCGGCGCATCGTTATTAATGTCCGCCAGTTTTGAGGTGAAGTTACCCAGCACCAGTGAACCGGAATCCGCCGAGGTGACATAAAACAGCAGGCCGGTGATGGTGGCGACAGAAGCACTCAGCGTAAAACCGGGATACTGCGCCAGCAGGCTGTAAACGCCGCGCTCAGGATGCGCAATCACTTCGTTGGCGAAATCCAGATTGCCGTGCAGGATCTGATACAGCGCACTGTTACCGAAAATCGACAGCCACAACAGGGTGAAGACAAACGGAATGATCAGCGTGCCGAGCACGAACTGACGGATGGTGCGCCCGCGTGAAATACGCGCCAGGAACAGGCCAACAAACGGCGACCAGGCCACCCACCATGCCCAGAAGAACAGAGTCCAGCTGTTCATCCATTCCGTCGGGCGATCAAACGCAAAGGTATTGAGCGTCATGCCCATAAAGCGGTTGATGTAATCGCCGATGTTGAGCACCAGCGCATTGAGCAGGAATTCGGTATTGCCAAAGAACAGCAGGAACAGGATCAGCCCCAGCGCCAGCAGCACGTTGAGTTCCGACAGAATTCGGATGCCTTTGTTCACGCCAGACGTGACCGACACCGTCGCCATGATCACCGAAAGCAGGATCAGGGCGGCCTGAACGGTCAGGTTTTCCGGAATATGGAACAGCACTTTCAGCCCGTAATTGAGCTGCACCACGCCAATACCGAGCGTTGTCGCGATACCAAAAATGGTGCCGACGACGGCGGCAATATCCACGCTGTGACCGATCGGGCCGTTGATGCGTTTGCCGAAAATCGGGTACAGCGCCGAACGGATGGTCAGCGGCAGGTTATAGCGGTAGCTGAAATAGCCCAGCGCGATCCCCATCAGCGCATACATTGCCCAGCCGGTCAGGCCGTAGTGGAACAGCGTCCAGGTCATTGCCTGTCGTGCGGCTTCCAGCGTCTGGCCGTTACCTTCAGGCGGCAGCATGTACTGCGTCACCGGTTCGGCGACCGAGAAAAACATCAGGTCGATGCCGATCCCGGCGGCAAATAACATGGCCGCCCAGCTCATCATGCTGAATTCGGGTTTGGATTGTTCAGGGCCCAGTTTGATCGAGCCGAAGCGCGAGCAGGCTATGAACACTACAAACACGATGTACAGCGTCGCCGCCAGCATGTAATACCAGCCAAATGTGGCAGACACCCAGTTGAGGGTCAGGCTGATCCATTTTCCCGATAACTCGGTGAAGAAAATGGTCATTAATGTGAAGGCTAAAATTAAACCTGCGGAGGTGAAGAACACCACCTTGTTGAGCTGGTCGCGAGGTTTTTCGCTCTTTTTATCTGTCGTATCGGCAATTGCCATTTTTTCCCCTGTCTTACTAATTAATCACTGTTTTTCAATAAATTGGCTTCTTACCAACTCCAAAATTCATACAAATTACTAACGTATTGGTAATAAAATATATGCATTTTTAATTGAACGTTCAATCAAAAAAAAGTTAAATAGGTGGCGTAAGAGCGTTAACAAGGTTGTACGAAAGCGTAAAAAAACGGTTTTTAAGCGCGTTTCAACCCGCTCATTTTCAGGAGCCGGAACCATGCCCAAAGTAGGAATGCAGCCGATAAGAAGGCAGCAATTGATTGAGGCAACCCTGGCGGCGGTCAACGAAGTCGGGATGCACGATGCGTCGATTTCGCAGATCGCACGCCGTGCAGGCGTCTCCAACGGCATCATCAGTCACTACTTTCGTGACAAGAATGGGCTGCTGGAAGCGACCATGCGTTATTTGCTCAGTCATTTGGGGGAAGGGGTGCAGTTGCGGTTAGCGCAGCTGACGGATACTGCACCGACGGCGCGACTGCATGCGATTGCAGAAGCCAATTTTGACGACAGTCAGACCAACAGCGCGGCGATGAAAACCTGGCTGGCCTTCTGGGCGAGCAGCATGCATCACCCGCAGTTGTACCGTCTGCAACAGGTCAACAGCCGCCGGCTCTATTCAAACTTATGTTCTGAATTCAGACGTTTTCTGCCCAAAAGTGAGGCACGTCTGGCGGCACAAAGCACCGCCGCACTGATTGACGGCCTGTGGCTGCGCGGCGCACTTAGCGGTAAAGAATTTAACCGCGCCGAGGCGATGCAAATCACCCGCCGCCACATCGAATCGCAGCTCACATGAGCCAGGCAGAAAACCTTCAGACCGCACAGACCGAGGAGAGATTTATGTCCCGCTACGGCACGCAAAAACTTTATATCAACGGGCGTTTTCAGGACAGTACCGGTGATGAAACCTTCGATGCAGTGAACCCGGCCAATGGCGACGTGATTGCCACGCTGCCATCCGCCACGCACGCCGATGTCGATCTGGCGGTGAAATCCGCGCAGAAAGGCCAGAAAGTCTGGGCGGCGATGACCGCCATGAGCCGAGCACGTATTCTGCGTCGCGCCGTGGATATTCTGCGTGAACGCAACGACGAGCTGGCGGCTATCGAAACCGCCGATACCGGCAAACCGCTGTCGGAAACGCTGGCGGTGGATATCGTCACCGGCGCGGATGTGCTGGAATATTACGCCGGGCTGATCCCTGCTATCGAAGGCCAGCAAATTCCGCTGCGCGATTCTTCCTTCGTGTATACCCGCCGCGAGCCGCTGGGCGTTGTCGCGGGTATCGGCGCATGGAACTACCCGATTCAGATTGCGCTGTGGAAATCCGCACCTGCGCTGGCGGCAGGAAACGCGATGGTGTTCAAACCGAGCGAAAACACCTCGCTGACCGCACTGAAACTGGCGGAAATCTACACCGAAGCGGGCGTGCCGGACGGCGTGTTCAGCGTAGTCACCGGCGCGGCCAGCGTCGGCCAGGCGCTAACCGATCATCCGGATATCGCCAAAGTCTCGTTCACCGGTGGCGTCAAAACTGGCAAGAAAGTCATGGCCAGCGCGTCGGCCTCCACGCTGAAAGAAGTGACAATGGAACTGGGCGGCAAATCTCCGCTGATCATCTTTGAAGACGCTGATCTCGATAAAGCGGCTGACATCGCCATGATGGCGAACTTCTACAGCTCCGGCCAGGTGTGTACCAACGGCACCCGCGTGTTTGTGCCAAAAGCACTGCACAAAGCGTTTGAAGCTAAAGTTCTGGAACGCGTGAAGCGTATCCGTCTGGGCGATCCGACAGACGAAAACGTCAACTTCGGTCCGCTGGTCAGCTTCGCACACATGGAATCCGTGCTGCGTTACATCGACAGCGGCAAGCGTGAGGGCGCGACGTTACTGACCGGCGGCGAACGCGTGACTTCCGGCGAATACGCGAAAGGCGCTTATGTCGCCCCGACAGTATTTACCGACTGCCGCGATGACATGCTGATTGTCCGCGAAGAAATCTTCGGACCGGTGATGAGCATTCTGACCTATGAAAGTGAAGAGGAAGTGATCCGCCGCGCCAACGATACCGAATACGGCCTGGCTGCCGGGCTGGTGACGCAGGATCTTAACCGTGCGCATCGTGTTATTCACAAACTCGAAGCCGGGATTTGCTGGGTCAATACGTGGGGCGAATCGGCGGCAGAAATGCCGGTCGGCGGTTATAAGCACTCCGGCGTTGGTCGTGAAAACGGCGTCACCACGCTTGAGCATTACACCCAAATCAAATCCGTGCAGGTAGAACTGGGCGAATTCAGCTCAGTCTTTTAATCCGCCGCGACAGAGGAGATTTTAATGGATTACGATTACATCATTATTGGTGCCGGTTCTGCCGGCAACGTTCTCGCCACCCGGCTGACCGAAGACAGCAACGTCAGCGTGTTGCTGCTGGAAGCGGGCGGCCCGGATTATCGTCTGGATTTCCGCACACAGATGCCTGCTGCGTTGGCTTTCCCGTTACAGGGGCGTCGTTACAACTGGGCGTATGAAACCGACCCGGAACCGCACATGAATAACCGCCGTATGGAATGCGGGCGTGGTAAAGGTCTGGGCGGTTCTTCGCTGATTAACGGTATGTGTTACATCCGCGGTAATGCGATGGATTTCGATAACTGGGCGAAAGCGCCGGGTCTGGAAGACTGGAGTTATCTGGACTGCCTGCCGTATTTCCGCAAAGCCGAAACCCGCGATATCGGTCCGAATGATTTTCACGGTGGCGACGGACCGGTCAGTGTGGCGACGCCGAAAAAAGGTAATAATCCGCTATTCCACGCGATGATTGAAGCCGGTGTGCAGGCAGGGTATCCGCGTACCGACGACCTGAACGGTTATCAGCAGGAAGGTTTTGGTCCGATGGACAGAACCGTGACACCGAAAGGCCGTCGTGCAAGTACTGCGCGCGGGTATCTGGATCAGGCCAAACCGCGAGCCAATCTGACCATCGTGACCCACGCGCTGACCGACAGAATTCTGTTTGAAGGCAAGCGTGCCACGGGCGTCAGCTATTTCCACGGTGACGACTACAACGCTAAAACGGCGAAAGCGAAACGTGAAGTGTTGCTGTGCAGCGGCGCGATTGCGTCACCGCAAATTCTGCAACGTTCGGGTGTCGGCGCAGCGGAGCTGCTCAACCGTCTGGAGATTCCGCTGGTTCATGATTTGCCGGGCGTCGGCGAGAATCTGCAGGATCATCTGGAGATGTACCTGCAATACAGCTGCACCCAGCCGGTGTCTTTATACCCGGCCTTGCAGATGCATAACCAGCCCGCGATTGGCGCAGAATGGTTGTTTAAAGGTACCGGTGTCGGCGCGAGCAATCAGTTCGAAGCGGGTGGTTTTATCCGCAGCCGCGAAGAGTTTGCCTGGCCGAATATTCAGTATCACTTCCTGCCGGTGGCGATTAACTACAACGGCAGCAACGCGGTGAAAGAGCATGGTTTTCAGGCGCACGTGGGTTCCATGCGTTCGCCAAGCCGTGGCCGCGTGCAGGTGAAATCGAAAGATCCGCGCCAGCATCCGAGCATCCTGTTTAATTACATGGCAACCGAGCAGGACTGGCACGAGTTCCGCGACGCTATCCGCATCACGCGTGAAATCATGAATCAGCCAGCGCTGGATCCTTACCGTGGTCGTGAAATCAGTCCGGGTGAAAACGTACAGACTGATGAAGAACTGGATGCGTTTATCCGCGAGCACGCCGAAACGGCGTTCCATCCTTCGTGCTCCTGCAAAATGGGTACCGATGAGATGGCGGTGGTGGACGGAGAAGGGCGCGTTCACGGTGTAGAAAGCCTGCGCGTGGTGGATGCCTCCATCATGCCGCAGATAATTACCGGCAACCTGAACGCGACGACGATTATGATCGCAGAAAAGATTGCCGATAAAATCCGCGGGCGTCAGCCGTTACCGCGCAGTACCGCAGAGTATTACACCGCAGGCGATGCACCGGTTCGCACGACACCGCTGAAGAAATCTGCCTGATAAATTGGCTGTAAAACGTGTGTTAAAAAGAGATATTCTCAGGAATATCTCTTTTTTTTGGGCTTTCAGAAAAGGCAGGGTTCTTACTCATGACCGGATCATCATCGCTTCACTGGCAGGATTACCATCACAGCGAACTCAACACAGCACAGCTTTACGCCATTCTGGCATTGCGCAGCGAAGTGTTTGTGGTCGAGCAAACCTGCGTATATCAGGACATCGACGGGCAGGATCTGACCGGTGAAAATCGTCATATCATCGCCTGGCTGGACGGTAAAATAGCCGCCTATGCGCGTATTCTGCGTTCCGATGATGAGGTGGCAATCGGACGGGTGATTGTTGCCCCTTCCGCGCGTGGCCTGAAACTGGGATATCAGCTGATGGAACAGGCGCTGATTTCCTGCCAGAAACACTGGCCGGACGCGCGCGTCGCGATTTCCGCGCAGGCGCATTTGCAGGGGTTCTACGGCCGTCTGGGGTTTGTGGCGTATACGGAGATTTATGATGAAGATGGGATTGCGCATGTGGGGATGGAACTGAATTCCTGATATTGGGTGAAGCGCAAGCTTCAGCATTGTTTTTGTCATTAATACCCCACCCCAACCCTCCCCTTCGCAGGGGAGGGAGCCGATCGAGCCCCTTGCATGGGATATAGCCGATCGGGTTTTACTCATCTTCCTTCGCATGGGATATAACCGATCGGGTTTTACTCCTCCCCCTGCGAAGGGGGAGGCGGGGAGGGGGTATTAATGGCAACTCAGAAGACGGATATGTTTACCTTTCCCAGTATGCCGGACTCCCAAACTTCTCCACCAGAAAATCAATCACCGCCCGTACTTTGATCGAAGGGCGTCGGCTGTTCGGGTACAGCGCCGATATGGTTTGCGGCTCCGGCGACGTCGATACCTGATAGTCTTCAAGCACGCTGACCAGACGACCGTCCCGCAATGCATCGCCTATCAGCCAGGTAGGAAATACAACCAGCCCCATGGCGTCGATCCCCGCCTGTGTCAGGGTTTCTGCATTATTACTGGTCAGTGATCCCCGCAGGTTTAGCGAGCGCCATTCCTGTTCAGGCTGACGGAAATACCAGCGCTGCGAACCGGCAAATCCTTTGAAAACCAGACAACTGTGACTGATTAAATCGTCCGGCGTTTTCGGCGTTCCTGCGCGGGCAAGATACGCCGGACTCGCGGCAAGGCGGAAATTCTGGTGGCCGAGCGTACGCGCCTGCAGGGTGGAATCTGTCATCACGCCGATGCGGATCAGCAAATCCACGCTGTCCTGTAACGGGTCGATGAAATCATCGGTTTGCATCAGTTCAATATTCAGGCGCGGATATCGTGCGTTGAGCTCATGCAGCCACGGCGCAAGGTGGCGCTGGCCAAACACTACGGGAGCATTGATGCGGATCAGTCCGCCGGGTTCGCTGTCCTGTTCCTGTAAATCCAGCGCGGCGAGATCCAGCTGAGCCAGTACCTGACGCGCATGTTCTGCCAGCAGTTTGCCCGATTCTGTCGGACTGACGGCACGCGTATTTCGGTACAAAAGCTGCGTCTGTAACGCCTGTTCCAGTTGTGAAATCACCCGCGATACGGTTGACGGCGACATCGCTTCCCGGCGCGCCACTTCAGAGAAGCTGCCCTGATCCAGTACGGCGACATACAGCCGTAACGCCTGAATATTGATCTGATTAAAACCTTTCATCTGTGCAATTCCTGCAAAGGTATTTTCCTCATTGTGCTGTTTTTCGCATAGTTCTGTCACGCTATAGTCGCCGCCTCTCAAAAAACAAAAAGCAGGGTAAAAATGAATCTGATGTTAATTCCGCTGGTCATTCTGGCGGGGATGGGGCTGTCGCTGGAGGCAGGACTGATTGGTCCGCTGGGAACAGAAGTCGGGCATCTGTGGGCAACACTGAGTATTTTCGGTGTCGGTGCGGTACTGACCGGTTTGCTGGTGCTGTTTTTTAGCCCGCGTAATGCGCCGTCGTTCACAGAACAACCGGGCTGGAAACTGCTGGGTGGCGTGCTCGGTCCCGTGTATGTCGTGGTGCTGACCCTCGCGACACCGGTCATTGGTATCGGCATGACAATGATTGCGATTTTATCAGGGCAGGTGGCGAAAAGTGTGCTGATCGACCATTACGGCTGGTTTGGTACGCCGCATAAGAAAGTCGGCGGTGAACGCCTGCTGGCTCTGCTGTTTATCGTTGCTGCACTTATTCTGATTGCCTGGGGCTGAAACATGACTGAAATGATTATGATTATTCTTGCGATTGTCGCAGGTGCTGCGCTGAGTATGCAGGCGGCAGTCAACGGGCAGTTAGGGGAAAAGGTCGGTGTGCTGAAAAGCGCCTTTCTGACATTCAGCGTCGGCGCAGCAATTACTGCCGTGCTGGTGTTATTCCTGCAAACACCGCAACCGGAAACCTTACTGACGGTACCAAAATGGCAACTTGCGGGGGCGTTATTTGGTGTGCCTTATATCATTGTGATGGTAACTGCCGTCCCGCGTGTCGGTACTGCAGCGGCGACTGTTGCAGTCATCCTCGGACAGCTGAGTATGGGGATGTTGATCGATAATTTCGGCTGGCTGGATAATCCGCAAATTGCGTTGTCATGGCACCGGCTGGCGGCTATTCCCTGCCTGATTATTGCGCTGGCGCTGATATATCGCAGTAACCGGAAAGCGGAATAATCTCTGAAAGTAAAAAGACCCGTTTCTGTAATAGTGGCTATTGCAGGCGCGGGTCAAATATCATCGGCTCGCGTTCTACTGAACTCAGTAAATCGACAAAAGCCGGATGCTGCGGATTCAGCAACACGTTGTATTCCGACGGCACAATGACCGACGGCACTTTCAGCCCGACATAATCACCTTCCTCGAGCCAGGCGTCACCCTGACGTTGTGTGCTGTCCGGCGGCGATGCACTCCGCCAGTCAGATGCCAGTTCGGAAACTTCCAGCGTATCCAGCAGTTCCTCCGGCACTTCAATACTGAGCAAGGTATACGACCGCATCAGCATACTGTTTTGCAAATGCACCAGGATTTCCAGGATCGCCAGCGAAATACTGGTGGTGACATAAACCACCGGTCTGCCCGGCGGATTCCAGCGCCCGCCATAAAGCTGTGCACCTGCGCCCGACCAGGCTGTCGCCAGATGGCGGGTTTGCACGATACGAAACAGCTTCAATTGAAAACACCGTGCTCAAGACGACCAATCAACCGGCTGACTTCCACCGCACCCGCTTCAGAGGACAACAGTTCCAGCGGACGTGAGCCATCCAGTGCCGGAGCAGGGCGGGTAAACCACTCGAGCGCAGCGACACGATCCCCTTCAAACAAATCGGTGGCAGCATCTACGATGCGTACCAGCCGCGCCACTCGCTCGCTCTCTTCACTTTTCAGCAATCCGTTCCCGGCTTTACGACGCGCATAATTACGTTCGTTAATCCCCATTATTTCCAGTAACACCATTTTCGGCCATCCCAGCTCAGTATTAAGACGGCTGATACTATCAACCGGAAATCCCTTTTGTATGGCATTAATCAAACTAATTCCGCTGCTTGCGGGAAGTCCCGCAGATTGCCAAAGCGGGGTTGCAGGTTTTTGCAAAAGGCTGGAAGACAGCCCGGAAATTTTTGAATTCATACTGCGTTCCTCCGTACCGTTATTTGTCATTACTATAGCATGACAAATAACGAATGTTCATTTTATGAACGATGTTTTTTTCTGGCCCCGGATCACGTGAATGAAATAAACCCGAAACATATGTGTGATCAATATCACATTCGGGATGTATCAGAATGAAACAGAAATTGACAAACCTTGACCAAATCTATTTATTAGCTAAGAAAAGTCGACTCTTGTAGGAAGTAACTGGAAATTGCAGGTTTTATGCACTATGTGCAGCAATCGGTTGCGGATCACAGTTTTAGGGTTTGTTTTATGCAACGTCTGAAAGTGGCAAGGCGTTGTCCCACCCCCGCTTCTGGTATAAATATGAAAAATAAAATTATTGCAGCAGGCGCTTTGATGGCTTTGTCCTACAGCGCGACCGTGCTCGCTGATGATAGCAAGGGCGAATTTGTTTCTGACTGGTGGCACCAGAGTGTTAACGTCGTAGGCAGCGCAGATACCCGTTTCGGGCCGACACTGCGTAACGATGTTTACCTTGAATATGAAGCGTTTGCGCACAAAGACTGGTTTGATTTCTACGGCTATATCGATATTCCTAAAACCTTCGGCGCCGGTAACGGTAACGACACCGGTATCTGGGATAAAAACGGTTCTCCGCTGTTTATGGAAATCGAACCGCGTTTCTCTATTGATAAGCTGACCGGCACTGATCTGAGCTTTGGCCCGTTCAAAGAGTGGTATTTCGCGAACAACTATATCTACGATATGGGGCCGGACAGCGAAAACCGTCAGAACACTTGGTACATGGGTCTGGGCACCGATATTGATACCGGCCTGCCGATGAGCCTGTCTCTGAACGTGTATGCAAAATACCAGTGGGAAAACTACAACGCTGCCAACGAAAACAGCTGGGACGGTTACCGTTTCAAAGTGAAATACTTTGTTCCGCTGACACAGTTGTGGGGTGGCAACCTGAGCTACATCGGGTTCACCAACTTCGACTGGGGCTCCTCACTCGGTGATGACGATATGCGTGACGTGAACGGCAACAAAGCACGTTCCAACAACTCTATCGCCTCAAGCCATATTCTGTCCCTGAACTACACGCACTGGCATTACTCGTTCGTGGCGCGTTACTTCCACAACGGCGGCCAGTGGGCTGACGGCGCAGAGCTGAACTTCGGCAACGGTAACTTCGATGTGAAGTCCACCGGCTGGGGTTACTACGGCGTGATCGGCTACAACTTCTGATCCCCGAATCTGACCTGTAAAACCCGGCTTATGTCGGGTTTTTTGTTTTTATTTCCCAACGATCATTGAGTGTGCAGGGAACTTTTTTAGCTATTGCGCGAAAAATGTACACAAGGGGAGGCGATCCCAACGCGCCGTTGTGGCATAATGCGCGCCAAATCACATTTCCCAATTAAGAGCGAGCGTTGTGCTAAGTACTTACAACATCACCATGCAATTCGGCAGCAAGCCGTTATTTGAAAACATTAACGTGAAATTTGGCGGCGGTAACCGTTATGGCCTGATTGGCGCGAACGGTTGTGGCAAGTCCACTTTCATGAAGATCCTCGGTGGCGATTTAGTGCCTTCTGGCGGTAACGTCGTTCTTGATCCGAACGAACGTCTGGGTAAATTACGCCAGGATCAGTTCGCCTTCGAACAGTTCAGCGTGCTGGACACCGTGATCATGGGCCACACCGAATTGTGGGAAGTGAAGGAAGAGCGCGACCGCATTTACGCCATGGCGGAAATGAGCGAAGAAGACGGCTACAAAGTGGCTGATCTGGAAGTCGCTTACGGTGAAATGGACGGCTACAGTGCAGAATCCCGTGCCGGCGAACTGCTGCTGGGCGTAGGCATTCCTGTTGAGCAACATTATGGTCCGATGAGCGAAATCGCGCCGGGCTTTAAACTGCGTGTGCTTCTGGCGCAGGCACTGTTCTCCGACCCGGAAATTCTGCTGCTCGACGAACCGACGAACAACCTGGACATCGATACTATTCGCTGGCTGGAGCAGGTGCTGAACGAACGTAACAGCACCATGATCATCATTTCGCATGACCGTCACTTCCTGAACATGGTGTGTACGCACATGGCGGATCTGGACTACGGCGAACTGCGTGTTTATCCGGGCAACTACGATGAATACATGACGGCGGCAACGCAGGCTCGTGAGCTTCTGACAGCTAATAACGCCAAGAAGAAAGCGCAGATTGCTGAACTGCAATCGTTCGTTAGCCGCTTCAGCGCCAACGCCTCTAAATCTAAACAGGCAACGTCCCGCGCCCGTCAGATTGATAAAATTCAGCTCGATGAAATCAAAGCATCCAGCCGTCAGAACCCTTACATGCGTTTCGAGCAGGACAAAAAACTGTTCCGTAATGCGCTGGAAGTGGAAAAGATCACCAAAGGTTTCGACAACGGTCCGCTGTTTAAAAACCTCGGCCTGATGCTGGAAGTCGGCGAGAAAGTCGCGATTCTGGGTGCCAACGGTATCGGTAAATCGACCCTGCTGAAAACGCTGGTCGGTGAGCATGAGCCTGAAAGCGGTTCAGTGAAATGGTCTGAAAACTCTAAAATCGGTTATTACGCGCAGGATCACGAATACGAATTCGACGATACCCTGAACGTATTCGACTGGATGAGCCAGTGGAAATCCGAGAAAGACGATGAGCAGGCTGTACGCGGTGTGTTAGGCCGTCTGCTGTTCGGTCAGGACGATATCAAGAAGAAAGTGAAAGTGCTTTCCGGTGGTGAGAAAGGTCGTATGTTATTCGGGAAACTGATGATGCAACGTCCAAACATCCTGATTATGGATGAACCAACCAACCACCTTGATATGGAATCCATCGAGTCACTGAACATGGCGCTGGAAATGTACGAAGGAACGCTGATCTTCGTTTCCCACGACCGTGAATTCGTCAGCTCACTGGCAACGCGTATTCTGGAAATGACACCGACCCGTGTGATTGATTTCTCTGGTAACTACGAAGATTACCTGCGTAGCCAGGGCATCAATTAAACCTCGTCATCCTTCAAGCTGTCTCTGCGTTGGCTTTCCTCACAAACCCCGGTCACATACTGATGTATGCTCCCGGGGATTTGTTCAGTTGCCGCCTGGATACAACTCGAATGATTTAGAGGTTCTTATTATTTAAAAACCGCCGCCGATAAAGGCGGTTTTTTTGTGTCTGGATTTACCGATTCAACAATCACCACACACTTCACAATGCGGATCTTTGATCAGTTTCATTTCGCGAAACTGCAACGTCATGGCGTCGAACATCAGCAGTTTTCCGCGTGGGGTTTCGCCAAATTTTGTCAGCAGTTTGATGGTTTCCATCGCCTGCAAGCTGCCGATGGTGCCGACCAGCGGGGCCATGACGCCAGCTTCCACGCAGGTCAGTGCATTTTCACCGAATAACCGGCTCAGGCAGCGATAGCAGGGTTCCTGCGGCTGGTAGGTAAATACGCTGAGCTGACCTTCCATACGGATAGCGGCGCCGGAGACCAGCGGTTTTTTCTGCGCGAAACATTCACTGTTCAGCTGATTACGCGTCGTGACATTGTCGGTGCAATCCACCACCACGTCGCAGGCGGCGATCAGTTCGCGTAATAAATCGTCATCCGCCTGAGCATTTACCTGATTTAAGCGGATGTGCGGATTGATTGCCGCCAGCGCTATGGCGGCGGAGTCGACTTTCGGCATCCCGATCCGCGCGTCAGTGTGCAGCGTCTGGCGTTGCAGGTTTGAGAGCGATACCGTATCGAAATCCAGCAGCGTTAATGTGCCGGTGCCTGCCGCCGCCAGATATTGCGCGGCGGCGCAGCCTAAACCTCCCAGCCCGACAATCAGCGCGTGGCTGGCTTTCAGCTGTTCCTGCGCATCAAAATCAAACCCTTTCAGTACTATCTGGCGGTTATAGCGCAGGGTTTCAGCGTCCGTCAGTTCCGGCAGAGTCGCCATGTTCAGCTCCGCAGCAGCGCGTTAAAAGGCTCGACTTCAACGATTTCGCCAGCCGTAACATTGTCGCGTTCACGCTCAAGCACGATAAAACAGTTAGCCTGGCTGAATGAGCTGAAGACGTGCGATCCCTGATGGCCGGTAGTGCGCACTTCCAGCTGACCTTCTGCATTGGTGCTGAAAATACCGCGCTGGAAATCGAGGCGTCCCGGCGATTTTTTCAGCGGCGTTACGGCTTTCGCTTTCAGACGTGGCGGGAACTGCCAGGCACTGTGACCGGAAAGCTGAGCGATAAATGGCTGAACCAGCTGATAAAACGTCAGTGCAGCCGACACCGGATTACCCGGCAGTCCGCAGAACCAGCTGTCTTTCAGTTTTCCGAAAGCAAACGGTTTGCCCGGTTTCATGGCCAGTTTCCAGAAACCAATTTCGCCCAGTTCGTCCAGCATCTGTTTGGTGTAATCGGCCTCACCGACGGAAACACCGCCGCTGGAAATTACCAAATCGGCAAATTCATTGGCTTCTTCAAACGCTTTACGCAATGCCTGCGGATCGTCGCGGATAATGCCTAAATCCAGCACCGTACAACCGAGTTGCTCCAGCATCAGACGCACGGCAAACCGGTTCGTGTCATAAATCTGGCCTTCCTGCAGAGGCGTACCGACAGGTTGTAGCTCATCACCGGTGGAAAATACGGCGACTTTCAGCGGCTTCCAGACTTGTACTTCAGTCACGCCAAGGGACGCCAGCAGCGGTAATTCTGCTGCACCCAGACGCACGCCAGCAGGCAAAACGCTGTCGCCTTGCTTAATGTCGTCTCCGGTCAGGCGGATATTCTGGCCTTTTTGCGCCGTTGCAGTGAAACGTATCCCCGCGTCTGAAACTTCTGCCTGTTCCTGCATGATCACTGTGTCGGCACCGGCCGGAACCGGCGCACCGGTCATGATGCGGATACAGGTTCCGGCAGGCCATTCGCCATGAAAAGGCGCGCCGGCAAAGGCTTTTCCCGCCACCGGCAGGACGGCACCCTCGTGCAGGTCTTCAATGCGCAGGGCATAACCGTCCATCGCGGAGTTATCAAAAGGCGGGACAAAAATCGGGGAAAGCACCGGTGCCGCAGTAATACGGCCAGCGGCGGTTGCCAGTGGCAGCGATTCGGCATCCTGCGCTGTTTTTTTCGGAACGTAAGCGCGCATTTTATCCAGCGCTTCCTGAAGTGAGATCAAGCCTGCAGTGTTGAATTCCATCAAAATTCCTTAGTGATTCAGCCCGGCCACGCGGGCGTACTCACCGGCGACGGACGGGAAAATGGGGCATGAGCATAGTATGACAGAGAATCGGGACGAACCAAAAATCGCTGAAGGCGTAAAAACTTCGTGGGGATTTCTGAAAAATTGAGATCGATCCCAAAAATACGGATGTAACGCGGTTATCATAGTTACCGTTATTTGTGATTTGTGTCACATATCTGTCATATACACAGGAATAACCGGTGCTTAAAAAAAATCGCCATCAGGCCATCCTTCAGTTGGTAGAACAACATGAAGTGTTACAGGTTAGCGAACTGGCACAATCGCTGGATGTGAGTCTTGAAACGATCCGACGTGATTTGAGTGAAATGCAGGACAAGGGATTGATTTTACGCCGCCATGGACGCGCGCGTCGTCTGGCCGCTCAGCCTGAAACATCCTGGCTAAACAGTTTGCAGCGCTGCCCGCAGCTTTAAAGGCGCAGCTAAATAAGAAAAGGGAAGGCTTTTATGCCTTCCCTTTTTTATGCATGAATTTATGCGTAGTAAATGTTATGCCGCCATTTCGCGGTGGATTTTTTCCGCTTTACTGCGCACACCGGCGATGATCACCGCCAGCACCAGCAGAACGTAAGATACGGTCGCGATATTCAGCGCCCAGAACAGGCCGTATTCGCGATAAATGAATGATGAGAAGGAAGCGAAAATCAGCGTACCGACGGAAGCCGTCGTCAGCAGCGCAGAGGTCAGCGTAGGAGGTGAGTTTTTCACCTGCAGGCTGCCGTAGCTCATCAGGCCGGAGAACATACCGGAGTTACAGAAGCCGAACAGGCCAACCGCAATCATCACCAGCGTGGTGTTTTCGTTGTGTGTCACCACAAACAGGCTGATTAACCCGACGATGGCCGACGCAAACAGGAAGGTACGCAGTTTCACAAAACGCACGGTGAACTGGTTCAGGAACAGGCCAATCGCTTTCACCATCCAGTAAGTGGTGATGTAGATCGCCGCTTTGTCAGTGTCCAGACCGAAATGCTCATGCAACCAGCTTGGCATCCACAGGGTGAAAACCAGTTCGCTGAAGACGAAGGCGAACAGGGCAAAACACAGCACGTACGCCGCGAAGCCCCACGGCTCTTTCGCTTCCCGCTCGCTTTTCGCCACTTTTTCCGGCTGCGCAACGGTCGGGAATTTCTGACCCACACACAGCAGGATCATCAGCACGCTCAGCGTACCCATGATGCCGTACATCGCCAGCCAGCTCGCGCCATGCTTGAACAGGAAACCGAGCACCAGAGACAGCGTCATGCCGGAAAGCGCAAAGAAGAAGTCGGTGAAGATTAAGTTGGCGGAACGCTTTTTCGGGTCGTCATTAATACGCACAACTAGATAGCTGCCAATCGACATCATCAGGCCAGCTGTCGCACCAATCAGGAAAACGCCGATGCCGAACAGGGTAATCGACGGCATCACGAACAGCGCGATACAGGTCAGGATGGTGACAATTGACCCGGTGATCAGCTGCTTGCCCAGATCGAACTTACGCATCAGGATGCCACTGATCATAATCGGCAGGAATAAACCGATGTTCATCAGTGAGAACATGAGGCCGATAAAGGCCGGATCTTTATTAAAAGCCGTCGCGACTGGCCCGATAACAATACCCAGAGTGGAGACGAGTCCCCCTGTAAAAAAGTAACTTAGCCACGAAATCACATTAAGACGCGGGCGGTTATAAACAGTTTCCATAAACTGATTTCCTAAAAAGAGAAAATAAAAAGTCGCGGTAAGCTTATCCAGAGGTGCTTTTGCCGCGATTAGGACGTTTATTATTGCTGTTCTCTGGTGATTTGTCCCGCATGTATATTCAATTGCAGCATTTGTTTTTCCTAAACAATCTAAGCAATTAGCGCCATTTTGGTGGCGATGCATTTCTGCTTTACATACTGTAGCGGGCTAAATATAGTCAAAAAACAGGTCAACATCTTCCATACATAAATACAACATCGAAAGGTGCAGTGCTAATGAGTTCTTCTACTGATAATTCAGCGGCTTCCGTTTCGAACAAGAAGCGTCCGGTCATCGCTATTCATGGTGGTGCCGGGGCAATAACCCGTGCGGCAATGAGCGCCGAAAAAGAACAACTTTACCTGGCCGAACTGGAAAGGATTGTCAGTGCCGGGCAGGCGATTCTGGCCGCGGGTGGCAGCGCACTGGACGCCGTAACTGAAGCTGTGCGCCTGCTGGAAGAATGCCCGTTATTTAATGCCGGTAAAGGTGCGGTATTTACCCATCAGGGTACGCATGAATTAGATGCCTGCATTATGGATGGCCGCACGCTGGATGCCGGTGCGATTTGCGGCGTCAGCCATATCCGCAATCCTGTTATGACCGCCCGTAAGGTGCTGGAAAACAGCCCGCACGTCCTGTTCACCGGTGCAGGCGCAGAAGATTTTGCCCGTGCCAATGGTCAGGAAATGGTGGAACCAGCGTATTTCTTCACTCAGGAACGTTATGACCAGTTGCAGCGCGCCATCGCCGCGGATACCGGCGTAATGCTCGATCACGACGGGGCGACTCTGAATGCTTCAGGCGACCCGATTGATCCGGAACGTAAATTTGGCACCGTAGGCGCGGTGGCGATAGATGAATTCGGTGATCTGGCGGCGGCAACATCGACCGGCGGAATGACCAACAAACAGGCCGGACGCGTCGGTGATTCGCCGATTATTGGCGCCGGTTGTTACGCCAGCAACAATACGGTGGCGATTTCCAGCACCGGCACAGGTGAAGTGTTTATGCGTACCGTCGCTGCTTACGACGTGGCGGCGCTGATGGAATACGCCGGTTTAACGCTGGCAGAAGCGACACACAAAGTGGTGCAGGAAAAATTGCTGCCACTGGGCGGGAGCGGCGGGATGATCGCCGTCGATAAATTTGGCAACGTGGAACTGCCTTTCAACAGTGAAGGTATGTATCGCGGCTTTGCCCGCGTGGGCGAAGCACCTGTCGTCAGTATTTACCGCTCATGACCCATTCCCTGACTCTGCCTCCCGACCACGTTCTGGCGGTCAGCCAGCTCAGCGTGCAGTTCGCGCATGAAGGGCACATCATCCCGGCGGTGAATCAGCTCAGTTTTCACGTGAAGCGCGGCGAAACGCTGGCGATAGTCGGTGAATCCGGCTCAGGTAAATCCGTTACCTCGCTGGCGCTGATGCGTCTGGTGGAGCAGGGCGGCGGGCAGATCACCCAGGGTGACATGCAATTTCGCCGTCGTAACGGTGAAGTCGTTGATCTGATGGCAGCAACGCAACCCGCCATGCGCAGCCTGCGCGGTGCGGACATGGCGATGATATTTCAGGAGCCGATGACCTCGCTCAATCCGGTATTTCCGGTAGGTGAGCAAATCGCTGAGTCTATCCGTCTGCATCAGAATAAAGACCACCGCGCCGCCCGTACCGAAGCCTTACGCATGCTGGATCTGGTGCGTATTCCTGAAGCCAAAAATATTCTCGACAGCTATCCGCATCAGCTTTCCGGCGGTATGCGCCAGCGGGTGATGATCGCGATGGCGCTGTCGTGTAAACCGGCGTTACTGATTGCCGACGAACCGACTACGGCGCTGGATGTGACCATTCAGGCGCAGATTTTACAGCTGATCCGTGTGCTGCAAAAAGAGATGCACATGGGCGTGATTTTCATCACCCACGATATGGGCGTGGTGGCGGAAATCGCCGATCGCGTTCTGGTCATGCATCAGGGTAACAGCGTGGAAACCGGTGAAGCGGGCGCGATATTTCGTACGCCGCAACAGCCCTACACGCAGACGTTACTGGCGGCCGTGCCGAAGCTCGGATCCATGGCCGGTAAACCACTGCCCGCCCGCTTCCCTGCACCCGACCAGCAGGAAAACGATCCCGAACTGATTCAAAACACCCTGACACCCGGCGTGCCGCCGATATTGCAGGTGCGTGATCTGGTGACCCGTTTCGACCTGCGCAGCGGTATTTTCAACCGCGTGACGCGTCGTGTGCATGCGGTTGAAAAAGTCAGTTTTGATTTACATCCCGGCGAAACGCTGGCGCTGGTGGGCGAATCCGGTTGCGGAAAATCCACCACTGGCCGTTCGTTGCTCAAACTGGTGAAAAGTCAGGGCGGAACCATCACCTTTGATGGCAAGACGCTGACGGATATCAGCGGCAGCGCACTGCAACATCTGCGGCGTGATATTCAGTTTATTTTTCAGGATCCTTATGCGTCGCTCGACCCGCGTCTGACGGTCGGGTATTCGATTATGGAGCCGTTGCTGGTGCATAACCTGGCAAAGGGCGCAGAGGCGGAAGCGCGCGTCGCGTGGTTGCTGGAGAAAGTCGGGCTGCTGCCGGAACATGCGCAGCGCTATCCTCACGAATTTTCCGGCGGTCAGCGGCAGCGAATTTGTATCGCCCGCGCACTGGCGCTCAATCCCAAAGTGGTGATTGCTGACGAGTCGGTGTCGGCGCTGGATGTGTCGATCCGCGCGCAAATCGTCAATCTGCTGATGGATTTGCAGAAAGAGTTCGGGCTGGCATTTTTGTTTATTTCACACGATATGGCGGTGGTGGAACGCATTAGTCATCGCGTTGCCGTGATGTATCTCGGTCAGATTGTGGAAATCGGCTCGCGCCGTGCGGTGTTTGAAAATCCGCAGCATCCGTATACCCGCAAACTGATGGCGGCGGTGCCGGTGGCCGATCCGGGTCATAAGCGCAAAGATCAGGCGCTGCTGGTGGATGAAATTCCCAGTCCGATTCGTGCGCTTAATGATGAGCCGGTTGTCGCACCGCTGGTTCAGGTGGCGGAAGGGCATTTTGTTGCCCGGCACGCCATTGCAGGTGTTTACTAATTTTTATGGTGGCTCATCTTGGGCCACTTTTTAACGGGTAAGACAGGAAAGGAACTGATATGAATCAGCATAAACATAAAGGTAAGAACGTAGTCCGTCAGGCCGTACTCGCTGCCGCTGTTTTCGGTTCGCTGGCATCGGCGTCTGCCTGGGCGGCAAAAGACGTGGTTGTCGCGGTAGGTTCTAACTTCACCTCGCTTGATCCTTATGACGCCAACGACACCTTGTCGCAGGCGGTGGCCAAATCTTTCTATCAGGGGCTGTTTGGCTTTGATAAAGATATGAAGCTGGAAAACGTGCTGGCCGACAGCTATACGGTCAGCAAAGACGGTCTGGTTTATACCATCAAACTGCATCCCGGCATCAAATTCCAGGACGGAACGGATTTCAACGCTGCGGCGGTAAAAGTTAACTTTGACCGCGCGAGTAATCCGGACAGCCACCTCAAACGTTATAACCTGTTTAAAAACATCGCCAGCACCGAAGCGGTGGACGACACCACGGTGAAAATTACGCTGAAAGAACCGTTCTCCGCGTTCATCAACATTCTGGCGCACCCTTCTGCGGTGATTATTTCTCCGGCGGCGCTGACTAAATACGGCAAAGACATCGGCTTCCATCCGGTCGGTACCGGCCCGTACACGCTGGAACAGTGGAACCAGACCGACTTCGTGAAAGTGAAGAAATTCGACGGTTACTGGAAAAAAGGCGAGCCGAAACTCGACACCATCACCTGGCGTCCTGTCGTGGATAACAATACCCGCGCCGCGATGCTGCAAACCGGTGAAGCGGATCTGGCGTTCCCGGTGCCTTACGAGCAGGCCGCGTTGCTGGAGAAAAACGATAAGCTGGATCTGGTCGCAGCGCCGTCAATTCTGCACCGTTACATCAGTTTTAACGTGACGCAAAAGCCTTTCGATAACGTCAAAGTGCGTGAAGCGATCAACTATGCCATCAACAAACAGGCGCTGATCAAAGTGGCCTTTGCCGGTTACGCGGTGCCATCAGAAGGGCCGTTGCCGCAGGGCATCGAATACGCCGCGAAATTCAAACCGTGGCCGTATGACCCGGCTAAAGCTAAAGCATTGCTGAAAGAAGCCGGTTATCCGGACGGTTTCACCACCACGCTGTGGTCGTCGCACAATAACAGCACGGCGCAGAAAGTGTTGCAGTTCACCCAGCAGCAACTGGCGCAGGTCGGTATCAAAGTGACAGTCACCGCCATGGATGCGGCGCAGCGTGCCGCGCAGGTTGAGAACGTCGGGCAGAAAGAGGCGGGTATCCGCATGTTCTATACCGGCTGGTCGGCGTCTACCGGCGAAGCAGACTGGGCGCTGTCGCCGCTGTTCTCCACGCAGGCTGCACCACCGAAGCAGTTCAACACGGCGTTCTACAGCAATGCGCAGGTGGATAAAGACCTGTCTGACGCGCTGAAAACCACCGACAAAGCTGAGAAAGCCAAACTGTACGCCGATGCCCAGAAACAAATCTGGACTGATGCACCGTGGGCATTCCTGGTGACGGAACGTCTGGTGTCGGCGAAAAATAAACGCCTGACCGGGTTTTATGTGATGCCGGATACGGCGTTCAGTTTTGATGATGCAGACGTGAAATAATACGCGGTGAAGCTTTCAGGGCGTGTGGCGCACAGCGTGCGCGCCCTGAACTCGTGTGTTCCGGGTCCGGAACATGGATGTCGAACCGTGAAATCACAGACAGCGAATCATGCTTAATTATTTTTTAAAACGATTACTCGGACTGATCCCGACACTGCTGATTGTGGCGGTGCTGGTGTTTTTATTTGTGCATCTGCTGCCAGGCGATCCGGCGCGGCTGATGGCCGGACAGGACGCTGATGCCAGCGTTGTAGAGCTGGTACGTCAGGATCTCGGGCTGGATAAACCGCTTTATCAGCAATTCCTCACTTTCTTTGGCAATGCGCTGACCGGTGATTTCGGTCACTCGATGGTGTCAAAACGCCCGGTCATTGATGAAATCAGTTCCCGCTTTATGCCGACTTTCTGGCTGACGATGACCAGTATGCTGTGGTCGGTGATTTTCGGGCTGGTCATTGGCGTGGTGTCTGCCGTGTGGCGTAACCGCTGGCCGGATCGTCTTGGTATGGCGCTGGCCGTCTCTGGTATTTCCTTCCCGGCGTTTGCGCTGGGCATGTTGCTGATGCAAATCTTTTCCGTTGAACTGGGCTGGTTGCCGACGGTGGGTGCTGACAGCTGGCAGCATTACATTCTGCCCTCCATAACGCTTGGCGCTGCCGTGGCGGCGATCATGGCCCGCTTTACCCGCGCTTCATTTGTCGAGGTCATGCAGGAAGATTACATGCGCACCGCACGGGCTAAAGGCGTGCATGAGGCTGTGGTGGTGGTTAAACACGGTCTGCGAAACGCGATGATCCCGGTGGTCACCATGATGGGGCTGCAATTTGGCTTCCTGCTTGGCGGCTCGATTGTCGTAGAAAAAGTCTTCAACTGGCCGGGATTAGGGCGGTTGCTGGTCGATTCCGTTGAGATGCGTGATTATCCGGTGATACAGGCAGAAGTGCTGCTGTTCTCGCTGGAGTTCATCCTCATCAATCTGCTGGTGGACATGCTGTACGCCGTCATCAACCCTTCCATCCGATACAAGTGAGTGAACGCATGAAAAACTGGCGGCGAAATGCCGTACTCGCGAGTTTGCCGATTATCACACCGGGAACTGTGCAATCACAGGCGGTCCGCACACCGTGGAAAGCGTTCTGGCGGCGTTTCCGCAGGCAGCATATTGCGATGATAGCGGGTATTTTTATCCTGTTACTGATTGTCGCCGCGATTTTTGCGCCGTGGCTGGTACCGTTTGATCCGGAAAACTATTTCGATTATGACCGTCTGAACGAAGGCCCGTCGCTGATCCACTGGCTCGGCGTGGATTCGCTGGGGCGCGATATTTTCAGCCGTATTCTGATGGGCACGCGGATATCACTCACCGCGGGCGTACTGTCTGTGGTGCTCGGCGCAGCGATCGGCACGGTGTTCGGATTACTGGCCGGATACTACGAAGGCTGGTGGGACCGTATCACCATGCGCGTTTGCGACGTGCTGTTTGCCTTCCCCGGTATTCTGCTGGCGATTGCCGTGGTGGCGGTGATGGGCAACGGTATGTCGAACGTGATCATCGCGGTCGCTATCTTCAGTATCCCGGCATTCGCACGTCTTGTTCGCGGCAACACGCTGGTGCTCAAACAGCAAACCTATA
The DNA here is from genome assembly GCF_051851855.1 of Rahnella sp. ATs2. Classification (NCBI taxonomy): domain Bacteria; kingdom Pseudomonadati; phylum Pseudomonadota; class Gammaproteobacteria; order Enterobacterales; family Yersiniaceae; genus Rahnella; species Rahnella sp. ATs2. The sequence continues at coordinate 282,039 of NZ_JBLYPL010000006.1, forward strand.
TTGAGTCGGCGCGCAGTATCGGCGCATCCGACGCGACAATTTTGTTCCGTCATATTCTGCCGGGCACGTTGTCATCAATCGTGGTGTATTTCACCATGCGTATCGGCACATCGATTATCACCGCTGCCAGCCTGTCGTTCCTCGGAATGGGCGCACAGCCGCCAACGCCGGAGTGGGGCGCGATGCTCAACGAGGCCCGCGCCGATATGGTCATGGCGCCGCACGTGGCAATCTTCCCAAGTCTGGCGATATTCCTGACCGTACTGGCGTTTAATTTGCTGGGGGATGGATTAAGGGATGCGCTGGATCCGAAATTGAAGAATTGAGATTTTGGGGATCCCCAAAGCCCCCTTTTTTAACTGAATCTCGAAGATTTCGGTTTCTTAATAACAACTTTCACATGACCTGCTGTGTTTGAAACCGACCAAAGAGGGCTAAGACGAGCCCTCTTTGGAATCTCCACGTCTCAAACTGCACGCTCCGCTCGCTGGCTATGTTTCAGGTATCACCGCGACAGGCTGGAAATCTTGCCGCCAGGCGGTGCCTTCATTTCGGGATTGCAGCCTTGGGTCTGCAACCTCTCATTCAGCAAGCTTTCTGAATCGCCCGCATGATCTTAAAATCACAGCGGACAGTTTTTCATCTTTTAAAAAAGTTGATTGACGCGATCAAAAATGGCACCGAATGAATGGTTCGAGACCCAAGGCTCGAATCCTGAAATGAGGGAATCGCAAAGCGATGACATTTTGCGCCACTCACTGATGTACCAGAACATGTCCGTCGTGACAGCGATAGCGGGGAGTTAAAAAGCGAGGGGAAATCCAAAAGGGGAAAAGCACTTCCCCTTTTGGGCGGTTTCGACGCAATGAATCAGGTGATCACTGCCATTGAGAAACCGAAATTTTCTCATTCAGCATCAAAAGGCATTACGCACTCATGCCCCAGAGTGCAAAAACTCCGCATGGAATCGCAGGTGATCTTCCACAAACGAGGCAATCGTGAAGTAACTGTGATCGTATCCCGGCTGAGCGCGCAGCTGTAAAGGCCAGCCGCGCTGACGTGCGATTTCTGCCAGCTTTGAAGGCTGCAACTGATCCGCCAGGAACTGATCGTCGTCGCCCTGATCAACTAAAATCGGGAACGTTTTCTGATCCGCTGGCAATGCACTCAGCAGGTGGCAACTGTCGTATTGCAGCCACTGGCTTTCGTCATCCCCCAGATACGCAGTGAAAGCTTTACGCCCCCACGGCACCTGAGCCGGGTTCACAATCGGTGCAAACGCGGACACAGAACAGAAACGCTGCGGATTACGCAACGCCAGCATCAGCGCGCCGTGGCCACCCATCGAATGGCCGAAGATTGACTGCCGGTCGCTGACCTTGAAATGCCCGCTGATCAGCGCAGGTAACTCATCGAGCAGGTAATCGTACATCCGGTAATGCGCTGCCCACGGCGACTGCGTGGCGTTCAGATAAAAACCTGCACCCTGACCGAGATCGTAACCGTCGTCGTTGGCGACACCTTCACCGCGCGGGCTGGTGTCCGGCATCACCAGAATCAGCCCAAGCTCAGCCGCGACGCGCTGCGCACCGGATTTAAGGGTGAAGTTTTCATCATTACAGGTCAGGCCCGACAGCCAGTAAAGTACCGGCGGCGGTGCATCGTCTTTTGCCGGTGGCAGATAGATGCTGAACGTCATGCTGCAATTCAGGCTCGCTGACGTATGACGGTAGCGCTGCTGCCAGCCGCCAAACATCCGGTGTTCTTCGAGTAGTTCAATCGAGCTGCTCATCGAAACATTCCTTACTTATTAAAATGAATAACCGTGCGGATAGATTTCCCTTCGTGCATCAGGTCAAACGCTTCGTTGATTTCTTCCAGCGGCAGGGTATGGGTGATGAAATCGTTCAGGGCGAACTCACCGTCCAGATAACGCTGCACAATGCCCGGCAACTGGCTGCGGCCTTTCACGCCACCAAATGCGGAACCACGCCATACACGACCGGTCACCAGCTGGAACGGACGGGTGGAGATTTCTTCACCGGCACCGGCCACGCCGATAATGACGGATTCGCCCCAGCCTTTGTGGCAGCATTCCAGCGCGGAACGCATCACGTTGACGTTGCCGATACATTCAAAGGAGAAGTCCACGCCGCCGTCGGTCATTTCAACGATCACTTCCTGAATCGGCTTATCGTAATCTTTCGGGTTGATCAGATCTGTTGCGCCGAGTTTACGTGCCAGATCGAACTTGCTGGTGTTGAGATCGATACCGATGATGCGGCCTGCGCCCGCCATCACTGCGCCGATAATCGCTGAAAGGCCAATGCCACCCAGACCGAAGATCGCCACGGTGTCGCCTTTTTTGACTTTAGCCGTGTTCATTACCGCGCCCATGCCGGTGGTCACGCCGCAACCGAGCAGACACACTTCTTCCAGCGGCGCTTCTTTGTTGATTTTCGCCAGGGAGATTTCAGGAACAACCGTGTATTCGGAGAAAGTCGAAGTGCCCATGTAATGGAAAATCGGCTTGCCGTCTTTGAAGAAACGGGTGGTGCCGTCCGGCATCAGGCCTTTACCTTGTGTGGTGCGGATCGCCTGACACAGGTTAGTTTTGCCGGATTTACAGAACTTACACTCGCCACATTCCGGCGTGTACAGCGGGATCACGTGGTCGCCGACGGCCACGCTGGTGACGCCTTCGCCAACGGCTTCAACGATACCGCCGCCTTCATGACCGAGGATTGCCGGGAAAACGCCTTCAGGATCTTTGCCGGACAGCGTGTAAGCGTCTGTATGACAAACACCGGTGGCGACGATACGCACCAGCACTTCGCCTTTTTGTGGTGGCATCAAATCGACTTCTTCGATGGACAGAGGTTGATTCGGGCCCCAGGCGACGGCCGCACGCGTTTTAATCATTTCCATTATGTAGCTCCAGTCAGGTGTTTTTTACTTAATCAGATTTCAGGTTAATACGTCGGATGCAAAGCCGAGTCATGTTCGCCAGCCAGCGGGTGTTTCAGTAACGGGATCACACCGTCATTCTGTTCAATAATCAGTTCTTTCAGCGCCCGGACATTCGGGCTGAACGCATCCCTGCGCCAGATAAGCCAGGTGGCGGTATCGGCGAACTCATCCGGAATTTCGTGAATTTCTACCCGTTCGTGCCCCGGCAATTGTTCCAGCACCGAACGCGGGATCATCGCGATACCCGCGCCACTGGCGACACAGGCCATCATTGAATGATAGGACTGGATCTCCATTGTGTTGGCAACCGGCACATTCATATGCTTAATCCAGCCCTGCAAACGCTGGCGGTAGGAACAGCTCGGGCGAAACGCAAAAACGGTATGACCGCTGCGACCCGCGGGCACGTCGAGCGGTGATTCGCCCAGCGGACTGATCACCACCATGCGTTCGCGAAAAGAGATACAACCGTTGATGTCGTCAAAATCGATCGGGCCATCAACCAGCGCCGCCGCGAGACGTCCCGCACGCACGCTGTCGATGGTTTCGCCGGACGTGGCGGTCACCAGCGACAATGCCACCTGCGGGAATTTCTGATGATAGGCCGCCAGCAACGAAGGCAGACGCGTTGCTGCCGTGCTTTCCATCGAGCCCAGCGCGAAATTCCCGGCGGGTTCTCCGGCATGTGTGATGCTCATGGCTTCATCACTCAGCGCCAGAATACGTTCGGCGTAGTTAAGGAAGTTGTGACCCATCGCGGAAAGGCGGATGCGCTGTTTTTCACGGATGAACAAATCAGTGCCCAGTTCGAGTTCGAGCTGGCGTAAACGGGTGGTCAGGTTTGACGGCACGCGGTGTAACTGCTCTGCCGCACGCGCCAGCGAACCGGTTTCCGCTACGCAGCAAAACATCCGTAACTGAGTCAGATCCATGATGGGTTCCTGTGTTCTCTTATCGTAAACAAGTTGGTTTGTATTATTCAGTTTTCGTGATTGTACTCATAAGGCATCATAGCCACAACTTCCAATTAACTTTCTTTTAAGAAATCTGCTGTTTTCGGCAACAGGCTTTGAGTATGTTTATTCATTGTTTCTGATATGTTGCATCGCGGTTTCTTGTGACGGAGCAGTTATGGCTTTTCGTATTGCATTAAGTGGTTTTCTGGCTTTTGTGGTCGCGATGGGTATCGGGCGCTTCGCCTTTACGCCGCAGGTTCCTTTAATGATAGCTGAACATCAGTTCAGCCTGACCGGCGCGGGGCTGGTCGCGGCCTTCAACTATCTCGGTTATCTTTGCGGCGCATTCGATGGAATGCGTGCCAGCAAACATCTCGAACGCCGTCTGTGGCTCGGCGTGTGGGGCGGGGTAGTTCTCACGTTATTATCCGCAGTGATTTCCGGCGAAGTGCTGCACAGCATTGTGCGCTTCATGATTGGCTGGACCAGCGGCTGGGCGATGGTGATGGTGTCGGCGTGGTGTAACGAACGGCTGGCGCATTATGGCCGTCCGGCACTGAGTGCGGCGGTTTTCGCCGGGCCAGGGGCGGGAATTTTTCTCAGCGGCATGTTAGCGGTCGGTATCCACAGTTTGCAGCTGAGCTCGGCGCAGGCCTGGTGCGTCTACGGCGTGCTGGCGCTGATTTTTGTGGCGATTATCACCCCGAACCTGCCGCGAAAAGGCGATCTGCACCGTTCGCATGTGGCGACGGAACCGCTGGTGATGACGCCTGCGCTGAAACGTCTGGTGTGGAGTTACAGTCTGGCGGGATTTGGTTACATCCTTCCGGCGACGTTTTTATCGCAAATGGCGAGTGCGCGTTTTCCTGACAGCCTGTTCGCGCAGTTCGTCTGGCCGGTGTTTGGCGGCGCGGCGGTTATCGGTATTATCATCGGCATTCTGACCCGGCACCGCCTGACGACGCATAAACGTCTGGCACTGACATTATGGGCGCAGGGGCTGGGGATTCTGTGTGCGGAAGTGGTGCCGGGAGTGACCGGTCTGGTGCTCGGCGCATTGCTGACTGGCGGCGGTTTCCTCAGCGTGGTTCAGCTCGCTTTGCAGTGCAGCCGTGAACTGGCGCCGAATCACAGCCGCTATATGGCCGGATTGCTGACCACCGGTTACGCCGTCGGTCAGTTATTTGGTCCGGTTCTGTCGGCGATTTCTACCGCGCTGACACATCAGCTGGAGCCTGCGTTGTACGTCGCGCTTGCTGGTTTCATTATTGCAGGGGCGCTGGTCTTCCGGCAGAACCGATAAGTTGCAGCTATTTCATCCATCATGACGCACATTCACTGGATTCTGAACCGGCTCTCCTCTACAGTAAGCCACCTCACTTTAGCGTGATCTGCGTCAAAGTGATTACATCTGCCGGAGAAAGAAAGAATGCCAATCCTGAGTAAAGAAGCCAATTTGGTTCACGAGGCCCTGTTAGCCCGTGGTCTGGAAACCCCTCTGCGTGAAGCTTTGCCGATCGACAATGAAACGCGCAAGCAGCGGATCCAGGAACATATGACCGGTATCATGCAGCTTCTTAATCTGGATCTTTCCGATGACAGTCTGGCGGAAACGCCGCACCGCATCGCCAAGATGTATGTGGATGAAATCTTCTCCGGGCTCGATTACGCCAACTTCCCGAAAATCACCGTCATCGAAAATAAGATGAAAGTGGATGAAATGGTCACCGTGCGCGATATCACCCTGACCAGCACCTGCGAACACCATTTCGTGACCATCGACGGCAAAGCGACCGTGGCGTACATCCCGAAAGACACCGTGATTGGCTTGTCGAAAATCAACCGCATCGTGCAGTTCTTCTCGCAGCGTCCGCAGGTTCAGGAACGTCTGACCCAGCAGATTCTGGTGGCCTTGCAGACCCTGCTCGGCACCACCAACGTGGCGGTATCCATTGATGCGGTGCATTACTGCGTGAAAGCGCGCGGTGTGCGTGACGCGACCAGCGCAACGACCACGACGTCTCTGGGTGGACTTTTCAAATCCAGCCAGAATACGCGTCAAGAATTTTTAAGAACGGTAAGACACGCCAGCTAACAGCAGCGTTTTAAACAGTCAGACACTTTAATATTGCGGCACCTTCAGGGTGCCGTTAGTCTGTCTGGAGCCCACACAATTATCAGCTCCTTACCGTTAACAGGAACGCCAGGTATGCGCTCACGTATTGCCACGCTCGACTTTGCCCGTGGTCTCGCCATTTTTGGCATTCTTCTGCTCAATATCAGCGCCTTCGGTTTACCGAAAGCCGCTTACCTGAATCCGGCATTTGCCGGTACTCCCTCGACTTCTGATACCTGGACATGGGCGGTGCTCGACGTCGTCGCGCAAGGTAAATTCCTGATGATGTTCGCCATGCTGTTTGGCGGCGGACTGTATTTGCTGCTGCCGCGTGGTAAACACTGGATCCAGGCGCGTCTTTCGATTCTGTTGCTGTGCGGATTTTTACACGCGACCTTGCTGTGGGATGGCGATATTTTGCTGTCTTACGGACTGATCGGTCTGGTGTGCTGGCGGATGGTGCGGGAAGGGCGCAGCAGTCAGTCGCTGATTTCAACGGGCATCATTTTGTATCTGATTGGCGTGGCGGTACTGGCCATGCTCGGGCTTATCAGTTCGCCCAAGCCCGGCAGTTTCTGGCTTCCGGGACCGGCGGAGATTCAATATGAACAATACTGGCGGCTGAAAGGCGGCTGGGAAGCGATTCAGAACCGGCTCGATTTGCTGTCGTCGAGTCTTCTGGCGATCGGGGCGCAATATGGCTGGGAACTGGCGGGCGCAATGCTCATAGGTTCCGGTCTGATGCGCAGCGGCTGGCTGAAAGGCGGGTTTCGTCCCTCGCATTACCGTAAAGTCGCTGCAGTGCTGTTACCGCTTTCATTGCTGATACAAATCCCGGCGATTTATATGCAGTATCGCACCGGCTGGGACTACCGCTGGAGTGGTTTTTTATTGCAGGTGCCGCGTGAAATTGGCTCGCTGATGCAGGCCGTCAGCTATCTGGCGCTGTGTTACGGCTTCTGGCCGCAGATCTCCCGCTGGCGACTGACGCGCTGGGTATCAATGATTGGTCGCATGGCGCTGACCAACTATCTGTTACAGACACTCATCTGCACCACCTTTTTCAACATTTTCGGCTTCTACCAGCACTTCGACCGCCTGCAACTGGTCGCGCTGGTGCCGCTGGTCTGGGCATGTAATCTGCTGGTGACGCTGCTGTGGTTGCGCCGTTTCAGGCAGGGGCCGGTGGAATGGTTGTGGCGTCTTTTGACGGCGAAAGCCGCGGGCGAAGAACTGAAAACCAACTGAGCCTGAGGTCTATACATCATCCTAAATGATGGATTTGGGATGAAGGTTGCAAAATTGTATGTAAACGTTTTCTTTCCTGTGACGAGATTCACGCAGGCGTTTTCACAAAATGATTAGGATAGCGGTCGTGCCAGTCCGACGACCACTACACTAATAAAGGAAACGCCATGAGCACTTCACCTCGCTTCTCTTTGTCTGCATTTTTTACTTCCTGGGTTAAAAATTTCCGTATTCCTCCTTACCATTCTCTGGCTGATCACGGAGCGACGCATGGTCACCATTCGTGATGTCGCCCGGCTGGCGGGCGTTTCTGTCGCCACCGTTTCACGTGTTCTGAACAATCCGGCAATCGCCAGCAAAGAAGCGCGCGAGCAGGTTTTGCAGGCAGTCGCCACGCTGGGATACCGGCCAAATGCCAATGCGCAGGCGCTGGCAACACAAAGCAGTGACACCATTGGCGTTGTCGTGATGGACGTTTCCGATCCGTTTTTTGGCGCGCTGGTGAAAGCGGTGGATACCGTTGCACAGCAGCATCAGAAATATGTCCTGATAGGTAACAGCTATCATATTGCCGAAAAAGAAAGGCATGCCATTGAGGTATTGATTCGTCAACGCTGTAACGCGCTGATTGTGCATTCGAAAGCGCTGGGCGATGACGAGCTCTCCCGCTTTATGGATCAGGTTTCCGGCATGGTGCTGATTAACCGGGTTATTCCTGGCTACGAACACCGTTGCGTCTGGCTCGATAACGTCAGCGGAGCGGAAATGGCGACCCGTTTACTGCTTTCTCAGGGTCATCAGCGCATTGGTTATATCGGTTCCAGTCACGGAATCGAAGACGATTTGCAGCGTTATCAGGGTTACTCGCAGGCAATGACGCAAGCAATGACGCAGGCACATCAGAGCGGTGATGCGCCACCTGCCGCATGGCGGGCGCAAAGTTCGCCGGATTTGCAGGGCGGGGAGGCGGCGATGGTGGAATTGCTTGGCCGTAATTTACATCTGAGTGCGGTGTTTGCGTATAACGATTCGATGGCGGCGGGTGCGATGGCCGTGTTGAAAGAAAACGGAATTAACATTCCAGACGATTTTTCTTTGATTGGTTTTGATGATATTCCGATTGCCCGTTATACCAGTCCGAAGATGACGACGGTGCGCTATCCGATCGTCTCGATGGCGACACTGGCGACCGAACTGGCGCTAAAAGGTGCGGCAGAACAGCTATCTGCGGGCGTATCGCATTGTTTTATGCCGACGCTGGTCAGACGCCATTCGGTGTCACCGTGGCAAAATGTGGCGCCCGTCACTTATTGATCAAATAACGCGATGTAACCGTTTTCAATCTGTGAGAACTTTCACAGTTTATTAACATCACGCACATTATGATTCATTCGTTTTCAATATGATTCAATTTGGGTCCGCCTGGCGGACTTGTTTCACAGCGAGTCAGGACGTTATAAGTCAAGGATGGCAGGCACCCGCAAACATAGCGTGGATCTGTACTGCTCCCGCATGGATTTCCGGTGCCACATTCTGTAACACCCTACATAACCGGAGATACAAATGAATAAGAAGGTCTTCACCCTGGCGACTCTGGCTGCAAGCATGATGTTTGGTTTTGCCGCACATGCTGCTGATACTAAAATCGGCGTCACTATCTACAAATATGATGACAACTTCATGTCAGAAGTTCGCAAAGCCATTGAGAAAGACGCAAAAGCGTCTCCAGATGTGCAACTGCTGATGAATGACTCGCAAAACAGCCAGTCCACCCAGAATGACCAGGTTGACGTTATGCTGGCGAAGGGTGTTAAAGCGCTGGCCATCAACCTGGTTGACCCGGCTGCTGCCCCGGTAATTATCGAGAAAGCCCGCGGTGCTGGCATTCCTGTTGTTTTCTATAACAAAGAACCTTCCCGTAAAGATTTAGACAGCTACGACAAAGCGTATTACGTCGGGACTGACTCTAAAGAATCCGGCGTTATCCAGGGTGAGCTGATTGCTAAACACTGGAAAGCTAATCCGGCCTGGGATCTGAACAAAGACGGCACCATCCAGTACGTACTGATCAAAGGTGAGCCGGGTCACCCGGATGCTGAAGCACGTACTAAATACGTGATCAGCACCCTGAATGGCAAAGAAGGCCTGAAAACTGATCAGCTGCAGCTCGATACCGCCATGTGGGATACCGCTCAGGCGAAAGACAAAATGGACGCATGGTTGTCCGGTCCTAACGCTAACAAAATCGAAGTGGTTATCGCCAACAATGACGCAATGGCGATGGGCGCTGTAGAAGCACTGAAATCTCATAACAAATCCAGCATTCCGGTCTTCGGTGTGGATGCGTTGCCAGAAGCGCTGGCACTGGTTAAATCTGGCGCAATGGCCGGTACCGTGCTGAACGATGCAAGCAACCAGGCTAAAGCAACATTTGAGCTGGCTAAAAATCTGGCTGAAGGCAAGTCCGCAGCAGAGGGCACCAGCTGGAAAGTTGAAAACAAAGTGGTCCGTATTCCTTACGTGGCGGTAGATAAAGATAATCTGTCTACTTTCACGAAATAAGACTGACTTTTAGTTTTATGTAGTAAGCATCAAGACTGACAGACAGCAATAAAAAACAAAGCTAAGCAGTGGCAAAAATAATTGCGGTTAAGCCGTAAACAAAGACAAAGTGTTATACCCAAAATAATTTGCGTTGCAGGAAGGCGGCAAACGAGTGAGTCCCGATGAGCTTACTCAGGTAAGTGATTCGGGCGAATAAGAGCAGCCAACGCATCTGCAACGTGAAGAATGAAGGGTACTGAGACGTTAATGCTTATCTGACAGGACGTCATGTCATGATGCAGCCGGCAGGTTCGCTTGCCGGCTGCATTACTGACATCAGGTATTAATACATCCGTTTATTTTTATCTTTAGCCAGGTACAACTATGGCCGATATTTCGTTATCTGACACAAAAACAGAAAAGCCAGGTGAATTCCTGCTGGAAATGAGCGGCATTAATAAATCATTCCCAGGCGTTAAGGCGTTAGATAATGTGAATTTAAAAGTGCGTCCGCATTCTATCCATGCCTTAATGGGTGAAAATGGCGCGGGTAAATCCACATTATTAAAATGTCTTTTCGGAATTTACAGCAAAGACTCTGGTACGATTCTTTTTCAGGGACAGGAAGTAAATTTTAAAAGCTCCAAAGAGGCGCTTGAACAAGGTGTGTCGATGGTGCATCAGGAATTAAACCTGGTGTTGCAACGTACCGTCATGGACAACATGTGGCTGGGACGTTATCCGACCAAAGGCATTTTTGTCGATCAGGACAAAATGTACAAAGACACCAAAGCGATTTTTGATGAGCTGGATATCGATATCGATCCGCGTGATAAGGTCGGTAAATTGTCTGTTTCCCAGATGCAGATGATCGAAATCGCCAAGGCGTTTTCCTACAATGCCAAAATCGTCATTATGGACGAACCGACATCTTCCCTGACGGAAAAGGAAGTGAACCACCTGTTCACGATTATCCGTAAGCTGAAAGATCGCGGCTGCGGCATTGTGTATATTTCTCATAAGATGGAAGAAATTTTCCAGCTGTGTGATGAAATCACCATCCTGCGTGACGGCCAGTGGATTGCCACTCAGTCGCTGAAAGGCCTCGACATGGACAGAATTATTTCCATGATGGTCGGTCGTTCACTCAGTCAGCGCTTCCCTGATCGCCAGAACGTGCCGGGTGAAGTGATCCTCGAAGTCCGTAATCTGACCTCACTGCGTCAGCCTTCGATTCGCGATATTTCCTTTGATTTGCATAAAGGGGAAATCCTCGGAATTGCCGGTCTGGTCGGTGCGAAACGTACGGATATCGTCGAAACATTATTTGGCATCCGTGAGAAAGTATCCGGAACCATTAAACTGCACGGCAAAAAAATTAACAATCACAGCGCCAATGAAGCCATTAATCATGGTTTTGCGCTGGTGACTGAAGAGCGTCGTTCAACGGGTATTTATGCGTATCTGGATATCGGTTTTAACTCGCTGATTTCGAACATCCGTCAATATAAAAATAAAGCCGGACTGCTCGACACCACCCGTATGAAAAGCGATACCCAGTGGGTTATCGATTCCATGCGGGTGAAAACACCAGGGCATAAAACCAGTATTGGCTCTTTGTCTGGCGGGAACCAGCAAAAAGTCATTATCGGGCGCTGGTTATTAACCAATCCTGAAATATTAATGCTGGATGAACCAACTCGTGGGATTGACGTTGGCGCTAAATTTGAAATTTACCAGTTAATCACCGAGTTGGCTAAAAAAGAGAAGGGGATCATTATTATCTCCTCTGAAATGCCTGAGTTGCTGGGTATTACTGACAGAATATTGGTTATGAGTAATGGACAGGTTGCGGGTATTGTTGACACAAAAACGACTTCGCAGAATGAAATATTACGCCTGGCCTCCTTGCATCTCTAATTTTTAAGGGTTCTTATTATGAAAGCATTAAATAAGAAAAGTGTGCTCACTTATTTAAAAGAGGGCGGGATTTATGTGGTACTGCTGGTCTTACTGGCCATTATTATCATCCAGGATCCCAGCTTCCTCAGTCTGGTTAACTTAAGTAACATTCTTACGCAATCTTCTGTGCGCGTGATTATTGCGCTTGGTGTGGCGGGTCTGATTGTTACACAAGGTACCGACCTGTCTGCCGGTCGTCAGGTTGGTTTAGCGGCAGTTGTTGCAGCCACCATGTTGCAGGCAATGGACAACGTCAACAAAGTCTTCCCGCATCTGGAAGTGGTGCCTATCCCGCTGGTCATCCTGACCGTGTGTATCGTCGGTGCGCTGATCGGTTTGCTTAACGGTATTATCATCGCTTACCTGAACGTGACGCCGTTTATCACCACGTTGGGTACCATGATTATCGTTTACGGGATTAACTCCCTGTATTACGACTATGTGGGCTCCTCACCGATTGCCGGTTTTGACCCTGGCTTCTCCAAGTTTGCACAGGGCTTTATCCACCTGGGCGGCCTGAAGCTTTCCTACATCACCTTCTATGCGGTCATTGCTATCGCCTTCGTCTGGGTGTTGTGGAACAAAACGCGCTTTGGTAAAAACATCTTCGCCATCGGCGGTAACCCGGAAGCGGCAAAAGTGTCAGGCGTTAACGTACCGTTAAACCTGATCATGATTTACGCGCTCTCTGGTGTGTTCTATGCCTTCGGTGGTTTGCTGGAAGCAGGGCGTATCGGCAGTGCGACCAACAACCTCGGCTTTATGTACGAACTCGATGCCATTGCAGCGTGCGTGGTCGGTGGCGTGTCATTCGCCGGTGGTGTGGGTTCTGTGGCAGGCGTGGTAACCGGTGTGCTGATCTTCACCGTCATCAACTACGGTCTGACCTATATCGGCGTGAACCCATACTGGCAGTACATCATCAAAGGCAGCATCATCATCTTCGCGGTGGCGCTGGACTCTTTGAAATACGCCAAGAAAAAATAAGTTATCGGGTAGTAAAAACAAAAGGCCGCTTATGCGGCCTTTTTGCTGTCGTAAATTCGGAACCGGACTGCTACTCCCCAGCGAAGGGGAGGGT